>CALGIA010000157.1 GCA_937916005.1 uncultured Rhodospirillaceae bacterium | reverse complement strand
TGCCCGGCAATGCAGCCCGGCACAGCCGGACCGCCGCGAACAGCTTGAGTTCGAAATCCATATGCCATTCCTCGTCGGTGATGTCCTCGAACGGACCGGCGCGCGATGTGCCCGCGTTATTGACCAGAATATCGATCTGTCCCATGGCGGCTTGCGCCGAGGCGAAGGCGTCATTGGTTGCTACGGCGTCCATCAGGTCGCAGGAGAATGCATGAACGCTGCCCGGTCCGGCCGCGTCGATTTCCGCCCTGGCGGCATCCAGCGCTTTCTGGTCACGCGCGATAATGGCCACGTTGGCGCCCGCATCGGCGAATTTCAGGGCCATACCCTTGCCGAGCCCCTGGCTGCCGCCTGTTATCAACGCCGATTTTCCGTCCAGTCTGATATCCATGAGTCACGCCCCTGATGTTGAAATCTGTACGAGTACAGGACGATCTTGCGGGAAGAATCCGCGATGCTCAAGGTCTGTGGTAGGTGAGTATCCGGGCGAGAGGTCCAACCCGTCAGTCATGCACCTCGACGATGCGGTCGGGGGATGCATGGACGCCGTAGGTCTTGAATGGCGTTTCGCCCACGACCCGGAAGCCATGGCGTTGATGGGGCGGGATCACAAGAGTCATGCCCGGCTTCAGTGTGACCGGGCGGTCGCGATCTTCCGACCAGCCTTCAGCCTCGCCCTCAAGCACGGTGATTACTTCCACATAGGGGTGTGAATGGTTGGGCGTTGCATAGCCCGGCGGGGACGTCTGGATGCCGCAGCGCACCGGGGTTGAGCCGTCGTCGTCCCCGACCATGGTCTGATAGGTCGCGCCACCGGGAAACTTCTCCTTTGGCAGGGCGTCGTGATCGACGATCTTCATGGCTCTTTTCCTCATTCAGTCCGGCGCGGGACGTTTTAGCCCCGCGCCGTTTCCATTTGACCGAAAACGCCGGTTATTTTTCGGCGTGGCGTATGGCGATCTTCTTCATTAACTCATACATCTGGCGCACCTGGGGCTTGTCGCTGACCACCTTGTCGCCGACCGTCGCCAGAAGCTTGTCGAATTTAGCCTTGTCCGACGGCGAAAGGTCGATCAATTCGCCGCCGATCTTCTTCCAGACCTCATAGATGTGGAGGTTGAACTTGATCGAATCCGGCTGTTGCTCGATATCGTTGGCCTGCGCTTCCTCCTGAATCATCTTCTGAAGATCCTTGGTCTGTTTGTTGAACCATACCTTGCTGACCAGGGTCGGGATGCAGATCAGGGATTCATTGGTGCGGGTGACGTATTTCGCCGTGTGCTGAAATTTGAACGCGACGAAAATCGTCATGCCCGATTTGGCGCTGTCCAGAACGCCACGCTGCAGTGCGGGCAGGACTTCCGACAACGGCATGGGCGAGGCAGCCGCCCCCAGGCGCTTCATGGATTCCCGCTCCATGCCGCTGGCGAACACGCGGATTTTCTTGCCGTGAAAATCCGCCAGGGTGCGGATCGGCGTGCGGCTCGCATAGGCGGTGTCGGCGGGGCAAAACATGCCGACCATCTTGATGCCCTTGGCTTCGCCGATATGCCAGAACGCTTTTTTGAACTCGGGGTCCTGAATGGTCCGGAAACCGTGGGCCTGATCCTTGAAGACGCCCGGCGCGGCGAGAACCTGAAAGCGTTGATCAATCCCGACCAGGAATGCCGGCGGCACCATGGCGATTTCGATCGTGCCGAGCTGCACGCCCTCGACCATGCGCGGGATCGCGCCAAGCTGGCTCAGCGGAAACACCTTGACGTCGACGGCGCCCTTGGACCTTTTCTCCATCCGTTTCTCAAATGCCTGCATCCAGAAATGGACACTTTCCTTGATGGTCGGCGACCCGATCTTGATAATGGTTTTGGCGTTGGCGGGCAGCGCCGAAGCGGCGATGGCAAGGGCAATACCGCCCGCAATGGCCGCGAATGGCCGGGATAGACGAGAACTCCGATTACTCATTATTTGGTCTCCCATATTGATTATTATAACAGCCTCACACTCCATCGCGATTAGACCCCGATTGAGGCCCTCAGCGCAACTCGTCTGTTTTCGGCCGGTCCCGGTAACTTCCTCGTGAACATGTGCGCATGACATTGATATTCCCATCAAGTCTGCAACAATGGGTGTTCTCGCAATTGACCCCCGCTTTGAACACCGGAGAATACTGACATGACAACGGGCCTGGCAATCATGCTCGGTTTGCTGGCGCTGTCGAGCCTTGCGCTCGCGCCCCGGCTGCGGGAAGCCGATGCATTTTTTCGCGGTTGGTCGGAAAACATAGGTCCGCCCGGGCTTCTGACGCTGGTGTTCTCTCAGGTCACGACCTGGATTTTCGCGCGGTCGCTGCTGACCGCCGCCATTCTGGGCTATTATTACGGCATCGCGGGCGCCTTGGCCTATGCCGCTTATTACCTGTCGTTTTTTACCGGCGCGGCTATTGTCGATCATATCCGCTTTCGCCACGGGGAAGCATCGATCCAGAATTTCCTGCGCCGCCGCTTCGGCGATGGCGGCGTGGGTTGCTATAATTTCGTGATCGGCATCCGCTTGCTCAGCGAGGTGTTCGCCAATCTGCTGGTCATCGGCGTGATTTTCGGCGTGGCTGGAAGCGACGCCTATATTGCGTCGATCGTGATCCTGTCCGCTGTGACCCTGGCCTATTCCATGATGGGCGGGCTGCAGGCGTCCCTGCGCACGGATGTGTTGCAGATGACCGTGTTCGCCGTGGTGCTGGGTCTGATCATGGTGATGCTGATGCGCGCCCAGGGCTGGTCGGCAACCGCCGCGCTCACATCGGGCGTGTCCGATTTCGACGCAGGCTGGAATTTGCTGGTGGTCGCCCTGCTTCAGGTCTGGAGCTATCCCATGCATGACCCGGTGATGATGGACCGGGGGTTCATCGCCGACCGCGCCACCACCCGGGCAAGCTTTCTGCATGCCGGCTGGATCAGCATCATCTGCATCCTGGCTTTTGCGCTGCTGGGCGTCTTCGCCGGGCTCAATGGGATGGAGGGCGAAAAGATGATGCCCGCCCTGACCCGTCTGCTGGGCGAACCAACCATGACCCTGATCAGCCTGGCGTTGATCGTGTCGGCCGTATCGACACTGGATTCCACCCTGTCCAGCGCGGCCAAGCTTTGCGTCATCGATATGAAATGGCTGCGCCCGACATTACGTAACGGGCGCCTGGCCATGACTCTGTTCATGCTGGGCGGGCTGGCGTTTCTGTTTCTCGGGTCGAAGGATCTGTTCGATGCCGTCGCGGTCAGCGGCACGGCATCCATGTTCCTGACCCCGGTGATCCTGTTTTCCGTCTGGGGAAAGCGGGATATTCCAGTCTGGAGCTATTACGCGGCCTTTGGGGCGGCAATTTTAGGCGCGGTGTTGTATTACGGCGAAGCCGGTGGTTCGATCACGATGATTGAACCGATCTTCGGGATCGGCGTGAAATACAACAAGCTGCTGCTGATCTGCATCGCCGTGCTCGGCATCGGCCTGACCTGTTTTGCGGTCGGATCGGCGATCCAGACGCCCGAAAAGCGTGCCAAGGACTGATTTTCGTTGATTTCCGGCGGTTTTCAATCTTTTGCAAGAATGCCCATGCTGCGCTATCCTGATGGGCAGGAACCCTGATTCTGGAGGAACACGATCATGGCGACACTACTCAAGGACAAGCCTGAAACACAACCAAAGAATGATGTCGGTGGACTGGAACTGGACCGTCCGTTCCGCATCCGCCGGCTTGGCCATTTCGGTTTCAACGTTCAGGATATTTCGGCCTGCCTGCCTTTTTATACGGATCTTCTCGGGTTCAGCATTGCCGATCCGATCGATTTCGGCAGCCGGATTGAGGATGAAAAAATTCGTGCCGGTTTCAAGGACACCACCGGCTATTTCATGCGCCACGGCTCGGATCACCATTCCTTCGTAATCTTTCCCAAGCCGGTGCTCGACCATCTTGGTGGGCGTTCTGCCCGCGCCGATATCAACATCAACCAGATTACCTGGCAGGTCGGCTCGCTGCGTGAAGTTTCGCAAGCCGAGGATTATCTGCGTGGGCTCGACAATCGAATTCGCCGGTCCGGCCGCGATCAACCCGGGTCAAATTGGCATGTCTATCCGTTCGATCCCGATGAAAATATCAATGAACTCTACTACGGCATCGAACAGATCGGGTGGAGTGGACATTCCAAACCACGCCGCCTGCATGAGAAGGAGTTCAGGTCAAAGCCCGATTTGCCACAAATGTCGGAGTTTGCAGAGGTAGAGCGCGCGATTGCCTCCGGCACCGATTTGATTTCCGGCTATCGCCATGTAAGCGATCTCGAAGCCAAGTATGATGTCAACGGCATCATGCTGCCGCGTCCGTTCAAGGTGGCCAATATCGGCCCGGTGCGGATTTTCGTCGATGACGTGGACGAGTCGCTGTCGTTTTATCGCGATCGCATGGGCATGACCGTGACCGAGGAAATCACCTATAACGGTCATCGCTGCGTGTTCCTGCGGGTCAATACGGAGCATCACTCCATGGCGCTTTATCCCATGGCGCTGCGCGAAGAACTCGGGTTGAGCCCGCATTCCACCTGTCTGTCTTTCGGCATGCAGGTCGGCGATTACACCCAGC
>CALGIA010000156.1 GCA_937916005.1 uncultured Rhodospirillaceae bacterium | reverse complement strand
GAGCTCGCCGGCAAGAATCGTTCCGCCCTCGCGCCGCGTATAGCCCATGACCCTGAGGCTCGCCAGTTCGCGGGTGCGTTCGGACAGCGAAATCCGCGCACTGTTATATACAACGCCAACGGCGATCAGGGACGCGAAGGCCACGTAAAAGAAAATCATCGTGTTGAGATGTTCGGCGATCATGTCGCGAAAAGTCTTGTATGCAGACTGCCGAACGATCAGCCCGAGCAACGCGGGCGTCTTTTTCAGTGCCGAATACAATGCCGGTTCGGCCAGACTGTCGGTGAGCACGTGGGCGCCCGACACGATATCTCCTTCGCCCATCAGGCGATTGAGCGCCCGCCGGTCCATGTAGGCGGTGAGCCCGACATATTGGTGCACGATGCGCGTGACCGGCACCTGCCTGACCGGGCGGCGGCCCTCAAGGGCGGAGACGGTCACGAGGTCTCCTTCGCGGGCGGCAAGAAGCTGGGCCAGCTTGTCGGAAAGAACGATGCCTTCCGGCGGCAGCGCGACCACGCGGCGGGTTATATCCACCAGGGGGCTGAGCTTTGCTTCCGGTTGGAGACCCTTGATGACGGTCCGTTCTTCCCGATGGCCGAGCCGCAGCCTGGCCGGAACCATCCGAAATGCCTCGACCGCCATCACGCCGGGCAAATCGTCGATATTCGTCCGGATCGCGCCGGGCCGGATGTCGGTGAAGGTGAGACTCATGTCCTGATGTTCCGTATCGAAAAAATGGATTTCCATCATCGCGTTCACGCCATCAATGAAGAAGAGCGATGTGATGAGGATCGACACGGACAGAGCGATTCCGGTCGAGGTCAGCAATGCCCGCAAGGGTCAGCGGAAGATATGCCTGACAATCATGCGGGCCGGCTGGGAAAGCGCATGGGCGATGCCCAGCCGCTCAACCACGTTCAGGTGGTAGGCGCTGGGCGTTGCCGGCGCCATGGCCGTTGCGGGCGCCATGGCCACGGCACGGCGCACGGCGGTCAGAGTTCCGATCAGCGCCGCGGCGATGCCGACGAGAGCGCCAATTAAAAATGTGGTCGGGTCCGCCACGAAATGAAGGAATGGAAACCGGAAGAAGTCGGAATAGAGGCGCGTAATGGCGTCGCCCATCCAGGCGCCCGCCCCCCAGCCGATCAGGATGCCGAGCGCGGTGATCGCCATCACGAGTTTCAGATAGAGCCATCCCACTTCCATATTGCCGTATCCGAACGCCTTGAGTATCCCGATCTGCTCGCGCTCGGACTGAACGATGCGCGTCACGACGACGTTGAACAAAAAGGCGGCAACGGCGAGGAAGATCGGTGGGATAACGGCGGCGAGATGGCCGAGCTGCTCCAATTCACTTGTCACAAAGGCATCCGACACCTGATCCGCCCGCCCGAAGGCGCCGGTGCCGCCATACCGGTCCAGCAGTTGGTCAACCCGGTCGATCACCTCCGCCTGGGATGCGTTGCGCCCGAGTCTCAGTGTCAGGTTGTTGAACGCGCCTTTGAGATCGTAGGCGGCTTCAAGCCCGTCCCGGCTCATCCAGAAAATGCCGAACCGCCGGTCGTCGGGCACGATTTCCCCTGGGCCGATGGCATAGACAAACTCCGGCGACAGCGCGATTCCGACGATTTTGAGGGCCCGGCGGCGCTGATTGATGTTGCCATGGATTTTGTCGCCGAGCCGAAGCCCATGGGCGTCGGCAAAGGCCTCATTGACAAGAACTTCGTCGGGATGGCCGCGCCGCAGATCTCGGCCGCGCCTGATTGCAATATCGTTGAGATGAGTGCGTGCGCTCGCTGTGCGTGAGATCAGGCGTCCGCGCGCCGGCTCCCGCAACCCGGCAACGTCGATCACCACGTCATGGACGATCCGGGCCTCGGCCCCGACAACGCCCGGAATAGCGCCGACCTCGCGCAGGATCCAATTGGGCGCGCGCTTGGCCGTGGCGAAGACGTCGGCGAAACGGTACTGCTCGTAGTAGGCGCGCCGTGTTTCCTGCAGCGAATCAATCGCGCTCAGCGACATGACCAGCGTCGCGATGCCGCCGCCGATCACACAGGCGATGGCGACCGCCTGTCCCCTGATGCGCCACAAATCCCGGAATAGCTTTCTGTTCAGCGCCGTCATCACATCACCAACTGATCGCATGCGCTGGGGTCCGTTCCGGGTTGACCGTTATTCCGGCTACCTGCCCGTCGGCGAAAGCGACCACCCGGTCAGCCATGGCGGCGATACCCGCGTTATGGGTGATGATGACCGTCGTGGTGCCGAGCTCCCGGTTGACCCCTTCAATCGCCTGGAGGACGCTGATCCCGGTTTCGCTGTCCAGCGCGCCGGTTGGTTCGTCGCAAAGCAGGACCACGGGGCGCTTGGCCACGGACCGGGCCACGGCGACACGCTGTTGTTCGCCGCCGGACAACTGGGATGGGAAATGGTCCATGCGGTCCTCCAGCCCGACCAGCGCCAGCGCGTCTTCGGGGCGCAGCGGGTCGGCCGCAATGTCGGTGACCAGCGCAACATTTTCCCGCGCCGTCAGGCTGGGGATCAGATTATAGAACTGGAACACGAAGCCCACATGGTCGCGACGGTATCGGGTCAGGGAGGAATCATCGAAATCCGTGAGTTCCTGGTCCCGGAAAAAGACCTGTCCGGAGGTGGGACGGTCGAGTCCGCCAAGAATATTGAGGAACGTCGATTTTCCGCTGCCCGACGGGCCGAGCAGGATCACGACTTCCCCCTCGCGAAATTCGATATCGATACCGCGCAGGGCCCAAACCTCATTGCCGTCGGTTTTATATGACTTTGTCAGACCCACGGTGCGAAAGGTGATCGGCGATTGAGGTTCCATTGTCTTCAGCGATGCGCCCTCATCTCGTCCATGACCCTGCTCTTCAAAGTTATAGTGGGTTCGCGTCAATGTGCAGAACGCAATTAGCGCCACATTTTCATTTTGCCAGCCTTGATCCAGATTTATCGGCTCTTGTAATCGCCGGTTGAATCATACCCAATCCATTGAAATGCATTTTCCGGGAGAACTTCGGAATGGCAGAGATAGAGATCGATCAGGCAGCCATGGGACGCCTGGCTAAAGCGATGGCCTTCATCTGTGGGCCGGATCATCCGACGACCATTGCCCTCAAGACGGCCGCCGAGAGCGGTTCCGCAAAAGACATCAAGAAAGCCCGCACGCTGTTCCTGAGATTGAAGCCGGGAGACCGCCGGGCCGCCCTGACCATGCTGTCCGACTGATCGGCGCGGCGGGGCGTTCACGCGCTTGCGGGCGGGACGGGCGGATGATAGGTTCCGCGCGGTTTTTCAACGAATTTATCAGGCGGAGTAGGCGATGCCGGTCGATAGAGCCACGGTGCTGAAAATAGCGTCTTTGGCGCGCATTGAGGTGCCCGAGGGCGAGCTCGACAAGCTGGCGAGCGAGCTGTCCAATATTCTCGGCTGGGTCGAACAGCTCGACGCGGTGGATACGGACGGCGTGCCCCCCATGGCATCGGTCATCAACGTGGCGCGCCGGCCGCGGGCCGATGTGGTCAATGACGGCGGCATCCGGGACAAGATTCTGGCCAATGCACCCGATGCCCATGACGGCTATTTCACCGTTCCCAAGGTGATCGAGTAGTGCCCGGTCCGACAGAGCTTACCGATCTCACCATCGCGAGCGCGCGGGAACTGCTGGATGGCGGGTCCATATCCGCGCGCGAGCTGGCCGAGGCGCATATTGCGGCGGTCGAGAATATCCGCCCCCTGAACGCCTATATGGCGGAAACGCCCGACCGGGCGCTGGCCGACGCGGATGCGTCCGATGCGCGGCGCAAGGCGGGGCAGGCGGGGCTGCTGGAAGGCATTCCCGTGGCCATCAAGGATCTGTTCTGCACCGACGGCATCCTGTCCACGGCGAGTTCGAAAATTCTGGAAGGTTTCAAGCCGACTTATGAATCCACCGTGACCGCCAATATGTGGCGCGAAGGCGCGGTCATGCTGGGCAAGACCAATATGGATGAGTTCGCCATGGGCTCATCCAATGAAACCAGCATCTATGGCCCGGTGGAAAACCCGTGGCGGCGCGACGGCGACAACCGGCCTTTGGTGCCGGGCGGCTCGTCGGGCGGGTCCGCCGCCGCCGTGGCCGCGCGCGCCTGTCTGGCCGCGACCGGCACCGATACGGGCGGGTCGATCCGCCAGCCGGCGGCATTCTGCGGCATCGTCGGCTTCAAGCCGACCTATGGCCGCTGTTCGCGCTGGGGCGTTATCGCTTTCGCGTCGTCGCTGGATCAGGCCGGCCCCATGACGCGGTCTGTGCGCGACGCGGCGATCATGCTGCGCGCCATGGCCGGGTTCGATGCGAAGGATTCCACCTCGGTCGATCTGGCCGTGCCCGACTTTGAAGCCGTTCTGGACCAGGGCGTGAAGGGATTGCGGATCGGTATCCCCAGGGAATACCGGGTCGACGGCATGTCCGACGAAATCCGCGCCCTGTGGGACCAGGGTCTGGATTGGCTGAAGGATGCCGGGGCCGTGCCGGTGGATGTCAGCCTGCCCCATAGCGCGTCGGCCCTGCCGGCCTATTACATCATCGCGCCGGCCGAGGCGTCGTCCAACCTGGCGCGCTATGACGGTGTGCGCTATGGCCGCCGGGTCGATGGCGATGATCTCACCCAAATGTATTCCAGGACGCGGGGCGAGGGGTTCGGGGCCGAGGTGCGCCGACGGATCCTGATCGGCGCCTATGTGCTGTCGGCGGGGTATTACGACGCCTATTACCTCAAGGCGCAGAAAGTGCGCGCCCTGATCGCACGGGATTTCGACCAGGCGTTCGAGAATTGCGATGTGTTGCTGGCCCCGACCACGCCGTTCGAGGCCTTCCCCATCGGCGAGATGATCGGTGATCCGCTCTCCATGTATCTCAATGACGTGATGTGCGTGCCGGCCTCGCTGGCCGGGCTGCCGGCGGTTTCCGTGCCGGCCGGTCTGTCCAAAAGCGGCTTGCCCCTTGGGCTGCAGCTCATTGGTCGGCCGTTCGATGAGGAAACCCTGTTTCGCGCCGCCCAGGTGATGGAGCAATCGTCCGGTTTCGACGGAAAACCCGGGTTGAGAGGCGCGTGAGCGATGGCGATCGTATGGTATGTGCTGATCCATGTGAGCCTGGGGCTGATCTTCTATCAGGCGTTCACCTTCACCAATCTGGGCGCGATCTATACCGCCGCCGCGTCCGCTGTGGTGCAGGGCTACGCCATGTGGGAAATCTATCGCATGACCAAGCCGAAATTCGATGCGGCCTTCATCGGGACGCCCGGGTCGGACAAGCACAAGGAACAGGTCAGGGAATACAGGATACGCTTGCTGCGCCTGTTCGGGCTGCGGGTCAGCGCGTTTTCGCTGCTGACCCTGCTGGTGGCCGGTCTCATGAGAGGAGCCAAGGTCTGACATGTCTTTGATGCAGGGCAAAAATCTGATCCAGGGAGAAACGGGCGATTGGGAAGTGGTCATTGGGCTGGAAATCCATGCCCAGATCATTTCCGACGCCAAGCTGTTTTCCGGCGCATCCACGGCGTTCGGCGCCGAGCCCAATACCCAGGTCTCGCTGGTTGACGCCGCCATGCCGGGCATGTT
>CALGIA010000155.1 GCA_937916005.1 uncultured Rhodospirillaceae bacterium | reverse complement strand
TTACAATTCATACCGCAAGAGGCAATGGCTCAATCGGGAAATTTTGGTATATTCCATCTTCCCGTCAAGCTATCCAACAGCAGGACCTGCATAATGCAACGCACCACCCCTCCATTTCGTGTCGATCACGTCGGCAGTTTGCTGCGGCCGCCGGAACTCATCGCGGCGCGGGACAAATTCGAAGCCGGCGATCTCGACCACGACGCGCTCGCCAAAGAGGAAGACCAGGCGATCAAGGGCGTCGTTGCGCTTCAGGAAGCAATCGGTTTGCAGGCCATCACCGATGGGGAATATCGCCGGACATCCTATCTGGTCGATTTCGTCAATGGCATTGAAGGCGTTGTCGCCAACCCGCGCGAGGGCGAAGGCTGGGACTATCAAAGCGCAAGCGGCGACGGCACGACGGTTCCGGCGACGCGGATCGGCGTTTCCGGCAAGGTGAGCTGGCCCAAAGGCGGAATTCTGCTGAACGATTTCAACTATCTGAAACCTCTCACGTCGCGCACCATCAAGATGACCATGCCGGCCCCCAACCAGATATACTGGTTCGGCGGGCGGGACCTGATCAGCCGCGACGCCTATCCGGACCTTGGCCCTTTCTGGGATGACCTGATCGCCGTCTACCGGGCCGAGATCGCCGCCCTTGCTGCGGCCGGATGCCGCTATATCCAGATCGATGAGACCTGCCTGCCCAAATTGTCCGACCCCAATATGCAGGATGTGCTGACCAAACGCGGCGATGATTGGCGCGCACTGATCGAAATATTCACCGACACCATGGCCCGTGTGGCCGCCGACCCGCCCGACGGCGTCACCATCGTCATGCATCATTGCCGGGGCAATTCACGGGGCCATTGGCAGGCCGAGGGCAGCTATGAAATGGTCGCGGAAAACATGTTCAACCGCATTCCGGTCGCGGCCCATTTCCTGGAATACGATTCCCCGCGCGCCGGCGATTTCTCACCGCTGCGGGTGGTTCCCGACGACAAGATGATCGTGCTCGGGCTGGTGTCCACGAAAATCCCGGCCCTGGAATCCGCCGACGACATCAAACGCCGCATCGGCGAGGCCAGCCAATACATCCCCATTGAGCGCCTGTGCCTGAGCCCGCAATGCGGCTTCTCGTCCAGCCATTCAGGCCACCCGCTGACCCTGGACGATCAGAAACGGAAAATCGAACTGATGATGAGCGTGGCGGACGATGTTTGGGGGTCAGGCGCCTAAAGCCAGGCACACTCATCCATCGGGTTGCATGGCATGGCGCAAGTCATCCGGAGAATTCGCCTGTACCGCATCCATCACGGCCCGGGCGCGGGATGCGATGATCCCGTCCAGATGATCTTTCCGCTTTGCGGCGAGCGCATTTTTGAGCAGTTGAATGGCCTCTGTCCGGTTTGTGTCCGGGTCGTCCACTAACAGGGCGCGCGCGAAGGAATATTGCAGAACGACGCTTCCGGGCATCAGGGAATTCGCCTTGGTAAAAGCGGCGCGGCCCGCCGCAAGGCTGGCGCTGAACAGGGTGTCTGCAAGAATGGGTCCGGCGAGCCGGACAACCTCGAAGTTCCAGCCGCCGAGAAGCCAGAGACCCCATGGGTTGTCGGGTTCCAGATCCAGCGCGATGGCGAGATGCTCGCTCGATTTGTCGGCATAGCCCTGGAAATAGGCGTCAAGGGGCGTGATCGCCCGGGATTTCTGGTAAAACGCGATGACCAATTGCAGATGGGCCTCTACAATGTGGGAATCGAGCGCCAGGGCTTTTTCAGCGAGCTCGACGCCCTTCTCCACCTGGACCTGGCGGTGCGGGGGTTTGGCCACATAGATGGCATTGGCCAGAGTGGCGCGGGCGGCCAGGGCAAAACCCGCCGCGGTCCTGGCCGTTGCGGCCAGTGCAGCGGCTTCCAGATATCTACCCCTATCAAACAGCCGGCTTGCATCCAAATAGGGTGAGGCGGCGGGCGCGGCGGCGGAGAGCGTCACCCAGATTACCGCGGCAAAAATTGTCCGTGACCACATGGTTTGCATCATCATCATTTTATCACCGACGACGGGACGTCACCCTCATCGACGCCCGCCAGCAGGGATGCGTTGCCGCCCGCGGCCGTGGTATCGATACAAACCTGACGCTCGACGGTAAAACCGTATGATATGTTTTCTTCGGCGAGAAGTGGAATGATCGGACCGTCGCGCGCGCTCAAACATTTTCCATAGGGCCGCAAGGTTTCGGAATCGGCCCAAAGGGCTACCGCATCGATGCCGTTGATCCCGGAGAGAAGCTCCGCCGGCACAATTCCATCCAAAATCTGAAGTCTCTCCGGTACTGATCTGAAACTATTGATATTATTTGATGATCCGGGCACGATCATCAGCGCCGAACACCCTGCATCCAATGCCATGCCGACCTGTGCCGACGCCGCCTCAACTGTCGGCCCCAGGCAGAGAATTTTACCGCGTGGATAGGTGAGAAGACGGTTTGATTCCCCGGTCGGGCCGGGCAGCTCGATGGTATTTACAACATCGCCATCACCGGGATATTCCAGACCATCGATCGCCCGTTGCAGGCTCTCGCCGTCGATTTCTGGGCCTGACGCCCCGGCAAGATGCGGCAACGGCCATTCCATCAACCGCAAAAGATAGTTGGGCCCGCCGGCCTTCGGTCCGGTGCCGGACATCCCTTCCCCACCGAAGGGCTGCGAGCCGACAACCGCGCCGATCTGATTGCGATTGACGTAGATGTTACCGACTTTCAACCGCCGGATGAATTGCTGTACGCGGTCGTCGATGCGGGTATGAATTCCAAACGTCAGACCATAGCCGGACTCATTGATGGAGCTGATCAATTCATCGATCCGGTGGGCTTGGAATGTCGCCACATGCAGAACCGGGCCAAAAACCTCCCGCGCCAGGTCTTCGATTCCGGCACAGCGGAGAACCGCCGGCCCCACGAACGAGCCGTCAGCGGGTATGTCCACACGGCATATAACGCGCCCTTCCGCATCGGCCCGCGCCACATAGTCCTCAATTTCGGCCTTCGCTTCGGGGTCAATCACGGGACCGAGATCGGTCGAGAAGTCCCAGGGATCGCCCAGGCTCAATTCCCGCATCGCGCCGGACAGCATCTCCAGCAGACCGTCGGCAATGTCTTCCTGGACATACAGAATTCGCAGCGCGGAACATCTCTGGCCCGCGCTTTGAAAAGCCGATGCGATGATATCGCGAACCGCCTGTTCGGGCAGAGCGGTGGAATCGACGACCATGGCGTTCAGCCCGCCGGTTTCCGCAATCAGGGCCGCGTCGGGTCTTGCATGGGCGGCCATGGCCCGGTTGATCAATTGCGCCGTCGCCAATGATCCGGTGAAACACATCCCGGCAAGTTCCGGCTGGGAGGACATGGCCTGACCTATGGCCGGGCCGTCACCGGGCAGCAATTGCAGCGCCGAAACCGGAACTCCCGCCTGATGGAACAGTTCGATCGCCCGGGCTGCGACCAGCGGAGTTTGCTCGGCGGGTTTGGCGATGACCGCATTGCCGGCGGCAAGGGAAGCCGCGATCTGCCCGGTGAAAATCGCCAGCGGGAAATTCCAGGGCGAGATACAGGCCACGATGCCACGCGCGCGTCCCTTTGGATGCCGTTCCGCCTGGCCCGCATAATATCTCAGGAAATCGACGGCTTCCCGCAGTTCGCCGATGCAATCAGTCAGGGTCTTGCCCGCCTCACGGGCCAGCAGGGCAAAAAATTCACCGGAATGGCTTTCAAACAGATCCGAAACATCGCGCAGAATCCCGGCGCGCGCCGATGCCGGCCGGGCGGACCAGTCAACATGGCCCGCGTCGGCGGCCTGGAAGGCGGCGCGCACATCTGCGGGTGAGGCGTCGGCCACGTATCCGACGATCTCCCCCGGCCGGGCGGGGTTGAGAATTGCCCGTTCCGCCAGGTGGTCCGATTTTCCGGCAATGATCGGGGCCGCGCGCCAGACATGGGTGCGAAAGGGGTCCCGGGCCCGGTCGATCCGCGCAAGATTCACCGGATCGCTGGGATCCCAGCCCGCCGAATTCCGTCGCCCGGGGCTGAACAAGTCAGCGGGCTGGACGATGCCCCGGCTTGTGACGCCGGTCGGGAAATTCATGACCTTATGGAACGGGTCAGCTGCGATAATCCCGGGCGCAACCTGGTCATTCAGGATCTGATGGACGAAGGAACTGTTCGCGCCGTTTTCCAGCAATCTCCGCACCAGATAGGCGAGCAGATCATGATGGGCGCCGACCGGCGCATAGATGCGGCAGCGTGTCC
>CALGIA010000154.1 GCA_937916005.1 uncultured Rhodospirillaceae bacterium | reverse complement strand
ATGGCTTCGTCGATTGCATCCATCAGCAGGCCGTCGTCATCGCTGGCGCGGAGCGGGCTGCGCAGATCGGCGGCGTCTTCCTGGCCCAGGCACATGAACAGCGTCCCCGTGCAGGTCAGGCGCACCCGGTTGCAGGATTCGCAGAAATTATGGGTCAGCGGCGTGATGAACCCGACCCGGCCGCCGGTTTCCTTGACCCGCATATAGCGCGCCGGTCCGCCGGTCTGGTAATCGATGTCGTTCAGGGTGAAACGTTCCATCAGCTGGGCGCGCACCATGGACAGGGGCAGATACTGATCCATCCGTGCGCCGTCGCCGATTTCGCCCAGCGGCATCACCTCGATAATGGTCAAATCGTGGCCCCGGTCGCCGCACCACTGGACCATGTCGGCCAGTTCATGGTCATTTACGCCCTTGAGCGCGACCGCGTTGATCTTGATGGCGAGTCCGGCCCTGGCTGCGGCGTCGATCCCCTCGATGACCTGATCGAACCGGCCCCAGCGGGTGATCTCGGCGAATTTTTCCGGGTTCAGGGTGTCGAGCGACACATTGACGCGCCGAACGCCGGCATCCATCAGTTCCGCGGCGTATTTGCCCAGCTGGCTGCCATTGGTGGTCAGGGTCAGTTCTTCCAGCGCGCCGGTATCCAGGTGACGGCCGAGGCGGCGGATCAGCCACATGATATTGCGCCGCACCAGGGGTTCGCCGCCGGTCAGCCGCAGCTTGGTGACGCCACGGGCCACAAAGGCGGAACACAGCCGGTCGAGCTCTTCCAGCGACAGCACATCCTGCTTGGGCAGAAACGCCATGTCCTCCGACATGCAGTAAACGCATCGGAAATCGCAGCGATCCGTGACCGAAACCCGCAGATAGGAAACCCTGCGGTTAAACGGGTCGATCAGCATATCGGGCGTTTGCACGCTCATATTCAAAAATCCCACTTTGCCGCCCAGTAAGGACATCACGTAAATCCGCCCGGTTCAGCCCGGATCGTTATTCACACTGGTATATAGCGCGTGGGGCGGTGGAAGGAAAGGGAAGGGGCAAAGGAAAGCCAGCGGCGGCGGGGGAAGCCAACGAACAAAGCCGAAGCCTTTGCTATTCTGCGGCCTGGGCCGTGTCGGGGAGGGACGGCAGGCGCAGGACAAAGCGTGCGCCCTGGCCCAATTCGCTCTGAAGCGTGATGTCGCCCTGCATATGCTGGGCCAGCCTGCGCGCCACGGCGAGCCCCAGCCCGGTTCCGGCGTTGCCCCCGTCAGCGGCGGGGATGCAGAATGGATAGGCCGCGTCGCGTTTGAAGCCGTCGAATATTCCGGCGTGCCGGTCGGCGGCGATGCCGGGGCCCGTATCCCAGAAAATGAAATGGATTCCGCCCGCCGCTTCCCGGTCCACATCGACCCCGATGCGTCCGCCGGCGGGCGTGAATTTGACCGCATTGTCCAGCAGATTGACGCAGACCCGTTTCAGCCGGTCGGCATCCGCCGGGACGAACCAGTGATCTTCAAGCGCCACGTCTGAAATGTCGATGTCATTGGCTTCGGCGCGGCCGGCGATGATATCGCGGGCGTCGTTCAGGATGTCCGCGATACGGACCGGGCGCAGGGCAAACCCGGCGCGGTCGGCCTCGATTTCCGCAAGGCCCAGAATGTCATCGACGACATGCAGCAAATGTTCGGCCGCGTTGCGGATCGATGAAACATATCCCAGATAGGGCTCGGCCAGTTCGCCGAAGGGCTGCTGTTCCGACATTTCCGCAAAGCCGATAATGGCGTTCAGGGGCGTGCGCAACTCATGGCTGATGCGGCTGAGACCGACGTCGTTGGAGTGTGCCGGGGAGTGCTCCAGGGCGTGTGTCAACGCCGGGTCGACGACTTTGCCCACTCTCGGTTTGCGACCGATAATATCTGGTCTGATCCGCGCCAAGTGCCCTCATCCCCCGGGAACAATCCGGAGCAAAACTCCAGATCCCCATGCCCCCAAATCGTTCCAACGCCCGAATCTAACAAACTCCTGACTCCATGGCGAGCGGAAAATCAATGGCTTGGCCATGGACTCTTCATTTCTGAATCGAGACTCTGTCGCGACGGCGTTGTCCGGCGACAAAAAACGATCCATATTAATACCAAGGATCGCTGATGAAGACCCATAAAGATCACGTAGGCGACTCGTCGGCGTGCGTCGGAAAGTCTTGACGATGAACCACATCG
>CALGIA010000153.1 GCA_937916005.1 uncultured Rhodospirillaceae bacterium | reverse complement strand
GTCTATCTGCCGCTGATGAACAAGGGCGAGATCACGCTGGGCCTGAATTCCAGCCTCGATTCCGGCATGGCCTTCGGCGGCAAGGCCCCGTTCAAGGGCCGTCAGTTGAACGTGAAATCCCTCGCCCGGGTCTGGATCCTGCCCTATGGCTACATGACCAAGGAAAGCTCCGGCATCAAGACGGTCGCCGACCTCAGGGGCAAGCGCGTGGTCATCAACTTCAAGACCAACGTGTCGCTGGGTGAGCTCAACCGCACCATCCTGGCCACCGCCGGGCTGACATCATCGGATGTGGTGTCGCTTGATTCGGGCGGCGTTGTCGCCAGCATCAATATGGTGATCGAAGGCCGCGTCGATGCGGCGCCGGTGGCGATGACCATGCCCGCGATGCGCAAGGCCCATTCGACGGTGCCGGGTGGGTTGCGCATGGTGGCCCTTGGTCCGATGGCGACCGATGCGCAGATGGCGAAGGGAATGCCGGGTTCGCGCACCTTCATGGCCAAACCCAACAAGCGGTTAGGGCATATCCGGGGCGTCACCCAGGTCGCGGCGTTCGACACTTTCCTCAATGCCGGTTCGTCGATCGATAACGAAGACGCCTTCAAGATCGCCAAGGCGTTAAACGAGAACTGGAAACAGCTGCAAAAAGACTATGCCCCGATCCGCGGCACGCCGCAAAAGGGCCTGGCCCCGCCGACCAATCCGATGCCGTACCATGCGGGCGCCATCAAATATTGGAAGTCCGTGGGCATGTGGACCGCCGCCAATCAGAAGCAGCAGGATTCGCTGAAGTAATTGGCGGTTTCCTGTGAGTGACGAGTAAAACAACGCGCGGAGATGATCCGATGGAAAAAATCACCGGACCGTTTCTGCGCGTCCTTTTTGCGATAATCCCGATCATCGGGGTGGGCTGGATCTTTTCGATCCCCGATTACGCCCATATCACCCTGACTTTCCAGCAGGTCGTCGGCGCCATTCTGGGGACGGCGATGGCGGCGGCATTCATCAAGCACCCCTATGGCGAAAAGCCCGGCGTGCTGGATCTGGTCCTGGCGCTGACCTCGCTCGCTGTCTGGCTGTGGATGGCCTATAATTTTGAAGACTGGATTATCGGCATGGCCGATCGCACCCCGGACAAATGGGTGCCCGGCGTGTTCGCCATCGTTCTCATGCTGGAGGCGCTGCGCAAATCCTGTGGCAAGGTGATCACGATCCTGGTCTGGGTCATGATCTTATATGCTTTTTTCGGCGATGCCCTGCCCGGCGCCCTCGAAGCCGAAGTTTTTCCGGCGACCAAGATCGTTCTCTATCTCTATGCCGACAATAACGGCATTCCGGGGCTGGTGCTTCGGGTCGTGGTTCAGCTGGTGCTGGCCTTCATCATTCTCGGCAAGCTGATGGAAGTTTCCGGCGCGACCACTTTCTTCACTGATTTGGCCATGGGAATGATGGGCCATCGTCGCGGTGGTCCCGCCAAGGTCGCCGTGGTGGCGTCATCGGCCTTCGGCACCATATCCGGGTCGGCGGTCGGCAACATCATGTCGACCGGCATCGTCACCATTCCCCTGATGAAGCGCACCGGGTTTGAGCCGCGCTACGCCGCCGCCATTGAGGCCGTGGCGTCCAATGGCGGGCAGATTGCGCCCCCGGTGATGGGTGCCACCGCGTTCATCATCGCGGAATTTCTGGAACTGACCTATATCGAAGTGGTCATCGCGGCGACCATTCCAGCGATACTGTATTATGTGGTTCTGTTTTTGCAGGTTGACGCCATTGCCAAGCGGCACGGGTTGCTGGGGCTGCCCAAGTCGGAATTGCCGGACATCCTGCCCGTATTAATTTCGGGCTGGATTTTCATTCTGCCCTTTGGGGTTCTGTTCTATTTCCTGTTCTGGCTTGGTTATAACCCCGGCCTGTCGGCCATGTATGCCGGCGTCACCCTGCTGGCGCTGACAATCATCAAGCAGAAAGGTCTGCCGTCCCGCGCCCAATGGGCCGATTTCATTTTTGGTTCGGGCGAAAATCTGGTGCCGCTGATCCTGATTTCGGGCGCGGCGGGCGTTGTGATGGGCGTGTTGAACGCGACCGGCCTGGCCTTCCAGCTATCCATCATCCTGACTGAAATCGGTCAGGCGAACGGCATTTTCGTGATGCTGGTGTTGACCGCACTGGTCTCGATCATTCTGGGCATGGGCATGCCGACGGCGGCGGTTTATATCATTCTGGCGACGGTGATCGCGCCGGCGCTGGTCGAAATGGGCCTCCAGCCCTTGCCGGCCCATCTGTTCCTGTTCTATTTCGGGCTGCTCAGCATGCTCACCCCGCCGGTGGCGGTGGCCAGCATGGTGGCGGCCGGGCTTGCCGGGGCCGATATGTGGAAAACCGGCATGGTCGGGATGCAGCTCGCGGCGGCGGCCTATCTGATGCCATTCCTGTGGGTGTTCAACCCGGCGCTGGTGATGCAGGGCACCGTCACCGCGATTATCTACGTGACCCTCAGCGCGTTGACGGCCGGGTTCCTGATCGCCGAGGCGATGGTCACCCTGGGCCGGGGCGGGGTGGTCAATCAGGCGCTGGGCGTGTGTTTTTTTGCGGTCATGGGCGCCGTCGGCACCTCGACCCTCTGGCTTGGTCATGAAAACCCCGCGACCCTGCTGGTGACGGCAATCGGCGTCGCGGTGGTGGTTTTCTCCCGCCGACGCGTGGATGCGCCGGCCCGGCAGGCCCGCCCGGCCGAATAGGCTGTCCGGTTCTCATGAGCCGCGATCTCCATATCCACGCCGATTTCAGCCGGCGCGTGGTGGCGGATAGCAGCTCCATGAACTGGGAACCCAGCCCCAGCCCGACGGTCTGGCGCAAACGGCTGTCGCTTTCCGGCGGCGCTGAATCGGGCATTGTCACCTCGATCGTCCGCTATGATGCGAACAGCGTATTTTCCGAACACCCCCATCCGGGCGGCGAGGAAATCTTCGTGCTCGACGGCGTGTTTTCCGATGAACATGGCGACTACCCGGCGGGCTCGTTTCTGCTGAACCCGGAAGGCTTCCGCCATGCGCCCCAATCGAAGGACGGCTGCGTGATCTTCGTCAAGCTGCGCCAATATGAAGGCGCGGGGCGCGAACGGCGCATGATCGATTCCAACGCCATGGACTGGCTGCGCGGCCCCAACCCGGGAACCTGGTTCAAGCCGCTCTATACCCAGCCCGGATTTCCCGAACGCATCCGCCTGGTTCGCATGGACCCGGGCGCGGGTCCGATACCCCACGACCATCCGGGCGGCGAGGAAATCCTGCTGCTCGACGGCTCAGTCGAAGACGAAAACGGCCGCTATGCCACCGGAACCTGGATCCGCGATGGGGCGGGATCCAGCCACGTGCCTTTTACCCGTACCGGCTGCACCATGCTGGTCCGTCAGGGATTCCTGCCGGTTGTGTGACATGCGGGAATTAGCGCGCAATATCGAGCAGGCCTCGAGCGGAACCAGAGAGGTCACCACCAACATCGAGCATGTTGCCCAGGGCATTTCGGAAACCGAAAACGCCGCCGGTAACGTCAAGGATGCCGCGGTGGAACTTTCCCAGCAATCGGAAAAGCTGCGCTCATCGGTTGAAGGATTTCTGGCCGAAGTCAAAAAAGTCGCCTGATTTCCATCCCCCGCTCTTCGGGCTGATGGCGGCGCGCCAAAGCGCGAGTGATAAACGAAAAGCGCGGGAACCGGGCTTTTTGCGTTTCTGGCGCCTGACCGGAAGCCGCTCTCATCATTGGAATCCGGCAATAGCCGCCCGAATTGTGTGGGAAGCCGCCCAAGGGCGGTTTATAGCTTCGCCATGTCCGGGATTTTAAGCACCATGATTATCGTTGCGCTGGGCGCCGTGCTGGCGGCGCTGGGGCTTGGCGTGCTGTCCATGCTCAAGGGTGGCGAGTTCGCCAAGCGCCACGGCAACCGGTTGATGCGATTGCGTGTTTTCCTGCAATTCACCGCCCTGGCCCTGATCGCCCTGGCATTCTTCCTGCGCGACGGCTGATTTTTTCGAGAACGCGGCGTGGGCCGGCCCCGCCACGGACGCTGCCGCGGTCGCTCATAAAGAGTCCGCGTTGACTGTGCCGGTCCGGCCATTTATTTTGCGCTGCAACATGGATGGAGGCGGTTGCGCCAGGTTGCGGGCCGGACTCATCCAATGCGTCTTCCAACCAGTCAGGATTTGCGTCCCATGAAGGTTCTCGTCGCCGTAAAACGCGTGGTTGATTACAACGTCAAGGTCCGGGTCAAGGCCGACCAGACCGGGGTTGAGACCGCCAATGTGAAGATGTCCATGAACCCGTTCGACGAGATCGCCGTCGAGGAGGCGCTGCGCATGCAGGAAGCCGGCACGGTGTCCGAGACCGTGGCCGTGTCCATGGGCGTGCAGCAATGCCAGGAAACCATCCGCACCGCCCTGGCCATGGGGATGGACCGGGGCATTCATGTGCTGACCGACCAGGAACTCCAGCCTTTGGCCGTGGCCAAGCTGCTGGCCGCCCTGGTCGAGCGCGAAAAACCCGACATGGTGATCCTGGGCAAGCAGGCCATCGATGATGATTCCAACCAGACCGGTCAGATGCTGGCCGGGCTGCTGGGCTGGTCCCAGGGCACGTTCGCGTCGGAGATAAAATTCGCCGACGGCAAGGCCGATGTCACCCGCGAGGTCGATGGCGGGCTTGAGACCATTTCCCTGACGCTGCCGTCGGTGGTGACCACGGATCTGCGGCTGAACGAGCCGCGCTATGCGTCCCTGCCCAATATCATGAAGGCCAAGAAAAAGCCGATCGACCAGGTGTCGGTGGAGGATCTGGGGGTCGACGCATCGCCCCGGCTGGTCACCCTGAAGGTCGAGGAGCCGCCCGCGCGGCGGGGCGGCGGCAAGGTCGCCGATGTGGCCGAGCTGGTCGACAAGCTGAAGAACGAAGCGGGGGTGATCTGATGGCGGTCCTTATAATTGCCGATCATGCGGACGGCGCGGTCAACGCCGCAATCCTCAATGTGGTGACCGCGGCCTCCGGGCTCGGCGGCGATGTGGATATGCTGGTCGCCGGCGATAATTGCGCGGCGGCGGCCGGGGCGGCGGCGAAGATTTCCGGCGTGTCCAGGGTGCTGCATGCGGATGACGCCGCCTATGGTCACCTGCTGGCGGAAAACCTCGCGCCCCTGGTGGTCGGGCTCGCCGGCAATTACAGCCATGTCATGCTGACCGCCACGACCATGGGCAAGAATCTGGCGCCGCGTGTCGCCGCCCTGCTCGACGTGGCGCAGATATCGGACATCGTCGAGATCGTGTCCGACGACACCTTCGTGCGGCCGATCTATGCGGGCAACGCCATGGCCACCGTTCAGTCGAAAGATTCCATCAAGGTGATCACCGTGCGCGGCACCGCCTTTGCCGCCGCCGATGGGGACGGGGGCTCGGCGGCAATCGAGACCGTGGCCGCGACCGGGTCGGCGGGGCTGTCGAGTTTTGTCGGCCAGGAGCTGACCAAATCGGAACGGCCCGAGCTGACGGCGGCGCGGATTATCGTGTCCGGCGGACGCGGCATGCAGTCGTCGGAAAATTTCGCGCTGGTCGAGGCGATTGCCGACCGGCTTGGGGCCGCGGTCGGCGCATCGCGCGCGGCGGTCGATGCGGGCTACCGGCCCAATGATTACCAGGTCGGTCAGACCGGCAAGGTGGTCGCGCCGGAACTATACATCGCCGTCGGAATATCGGGCGCCATCCAGCATCTGGCCGGCATGAAGGATTCGAAAGTCATCGTGGCCATCAACAAGGACGAAGAAGCGCCCATGTTCCAGATCGCCGATTACGGTCTGGTGGCCGATCTGTTCACTGTTTTGCCCGAACTCGCCGACGAGCTTGACAAGCAGGGCATCAAGCCGCGCTAAAACGATAAAAGTTCCACTGAGCGGAATGTATTTCCACTCAGTGGAAATACCATGAATTTTGAATGAAACGGGTAAATGAACATGAGTATTTCGACTGCGGTGCCGATGATCCGGCGTATTGGCGTGATCGGCGCCGGGCAAATGGGCAGCGGCATCGCCCATACCTGCGCCCTGTCCGGCTTCAATGTGGTGCTTGGCGATATCAGCCAGGACCAGCTCGACGGCGCGATCGTTCGGATCACCGGCAATCTCGACCGCCAGGTGTCCCGTAACAGGGCCACGCCGGAAGATCGCGACGCGGCGCTGGCCCGCATTTCCACCGGCACCAGCTACAGGCAGTTTGCCGATTGTGATCTGGTGATTGAGGCCGCGACCGAAAACGAAACCGTCAAGCGCGAAATATTCAAGAGACTCACCCCCGAACTGCGCGACGATGCGATTCTCGCGTCGAACACCTCATCCATATCGATCACCCGGCTCGGCGCGTCGACCGACCGGCCGGCGCGGTTCATCGGCATGCATTTCATGAACCCGGTGCCGCTGATGCAGCTGGTCGAGCTGATCCCCGGCATCGCCACCGACCCGGAGGTTTTCAAATCGATCCAGGATCTGGCCGTTGCGCTCGGCAAGACGCCGGTCGTTTCGGAAGATTTCCCCGCCTTCATCGTCAATCGCATCCTGCTGCCCATGCTGAATGAGGCGGTCTACACGCTGCATGAAGGCGTCGGCTCGGTGGAAGCCATCGACACCGCCCTGAAGCTCGGCGCCAATCACCCCATGGGGCCGCTGGAGCTGGCCGATTTCATCGGGCTCGACACCTGCCTGTCGGTGATGCAGGTGCTGTATGAAGGTCTCGCCGACACCAAGTACCGGCCCTGTCCACTGCTGGTGAAATATGTCGAAGCCGGCTGGCTCGGCCGCAAATCCGGCAAGGGTTTCTATGACTATTCGGGCGACCACCCGGTCGCGACGCGGTAGGGGAAAGGGCTCTAAATCAGAAAAACCATAGGGACGGGTGCCACATCACCGCAATGATCTGGTCGAACATCACATAGAGAAACGCCCATCCCGCCACGCCATATGCGAGCGCGAACCACCATTTGCAGCGCCCCCATACCAATAGATAAAGCGCCATGAACAGCGGCAGCGCGACTAACTGCCCGGCGATGTAGGTGACCGCGACGACCCCCAGCAACCAGGCAATGAAATGGGCCGCCGGGCCGAGTTCACCGCGCAGGGGGAACGCATCGCCGCCATCGTCGCGCGCCCGGCGGATGGCGCACCAAGACTGAAATATCACCAGCAGGGCGAGGGCGATTGCAGGGGCAATCGTGAGCATGGGGATATTCCCCACGTCACCCGGCCATGAGATCGTCGGCGCCAGGGCTAAGATGAGAACGGCGAGGAACGCCAGCCCCATGGAAAGCGAAATGGTGGGGTCGGCGCGCGTGGGCTCACCGAGTTGTATGTCCCCCGGCGTCAGCTTTCGGCGCCGCGCCGAGTTGACGGCGAAGAAGATGGTCAGGACGATCATCACCAGGATCCCCAGCGACATGGGGCGCAGCAGCCAGTTCAGGCCGATATAGGCATTGTCGGTGATGAACAGGGCGTTTTCCATGATCGGCCCCAGGATAAAGCCGAGCACCAGCGGCGGGCGCGGTATGCCGCCCTGCTTCATCAGATAGCCGATGACGCCGAAGCTTAGCAGCACCACCCAGTCGCCCATCTGGTTGCCGGCCAGCCACGACCCCATGAACACGAACATGCAGACCGCCGGCACGATCAGGTGACCGCGGATGAACGCCACCTTGGCGACCTGGTTGGCCAGCACCATCAGCAGCAGCGCGCCCACCACATTGGCGATGGCGAGCGTCCACATCATGGAAAAGGTGATGTGGAGCTTGGTGGTCAACATTTGCGGGCCAGGCTGCAGCCCCTGGATCAACAGCGCGCCCAGCAGGATCGCCATCGAGGCGCTGCCCGGGATGCCGAAGGCGAGGGTCGGGATCATGGCCCCGCCCTTCATGGCGTTGTTGGCGGTTTCCGGCGCGATCACGCCCCGCACGTCGCCCTTGCCGAACTGGCTTTTATCGCGCGATGACTGCACCACATGGCCGTATGCGACCCAGTCCACGATGGATCCACCGAGCCCCGGCAGCATGCCCACATAGGAGCCGATCACGGTACAGCGCAGCACCAGCCACCAATTGCGGAAGGCGTCGCCGATGCCGCGCCGCATGCCGCCCTCGGCCGACGGGCGGTCGACGCGCGAGATCGAGGTGTTGCGGATTGCCAGTTCCAGCACTTCGGGCAGGGCGAACAGTCCCAGCACCAGCGGTATCAGCGGGATCCCGTCGAGCAAATAGGACGCGCCGAACCAATAGCGCGGCACCGCGCCGTTGATGGAATAGCCCACATAGGACAGCACCAGCCCGAGCAGCGCGGTCAGCAGGCCCTTGGACACGGAATTGCCGGACAACGACCCGACCATGGCGAGGCCGAGCACCCCGAGCATGAAGAATTCGGGTTGGGCGAAACTCAGGATCAGAGGCTTTACGATGGGAATCGACAGCCCCAGGATCATCGCTCCCAGCACGCCGCCGATGGCCGATACCGTGAATGCCGCGCCGAAGGCGCGCGCCGCCTCGCCCTTCTGCGCCATGGGGTATCCATCCAGAACAGTCGCCTGAGAGGCCGCGGTGCCCGGTATGCCGAGCAGCACGGACGCCACCGTATCGCTGGTGGTGGTGACCGCGAACATGCCGAGCAGGAACGCAAAAGCGGACACCGGCGCCATATCGAACGTGAACGGCAGCAGGATCGCCATGCCGACAAGCCCCGACAATCCGGGCACGGCGCCGAAAAACAGCCCGATGAATACGCCGAGGAACAGATAGCCGATCGCCGGCCAGGCAACGACCATGTAGAGCCCGGTGAGAACGGCTTCAAACATTCAGGTTTTCCAACGGAATAAACCGTCGTCCGGCTCTGCCCCCGCCCCCCCACCTCTCATCAAGGAGGAGGGAGGGGACAGACGCCGACGAGGGTCGCCGGGTTATTCAGGTTCAAGGATCAACTGCCCGTGACGAATTTCTTCAGGAAACTCACCACCTTGGGGTCCATGCTTTTAATCTTGTCGACATGAGCCTGGGCCACGTCGGCTTGCAGGATCTTCGGATCGGCCTTGAACGCCCTGCGGTATTCGCTGACGAATTCCTGGTCGTCCGGCAGAGCCCGCCACGCCGCGCGCAACGCATCGACCGCCGCCTTTGGCGTGCCGGCAGGTACGAACGAGCCGCGCAGCATGAAGGTTGCCAGGTTATTGACCAGGGTCAACGCCGTGTACTTCATGCCCGACGGCATGCCGCCGTGCAGTTTCTTGTACACATCCAGGAAAGTCGGAATGCCGGCCAGATCGGCGAATTTGACCTGTTTGCCCTGGGCGTTTACAGGCGCGTAGTACCACATGGTAAGGGCTTTGCCCGTATTGACCAGATTGGGTTCAACCATCGACCGGTAATTTGGCACGGAGCCGCAGGAATATTGAGTCTCATTCTGCAGCACGCCGGCCGCGACCTTGGAAAGCCCGCGATAGCCGGTAACGTATTTGTATTTGGCGCCCATCAGGTCAAGCGACAGACGGAGCCGGAGATCGTGGCTCGAGGTGTTGCGCATGCCGCCGGCCTTGAAAATCTTGGCTTTGAGGATATCGCCCACGGTGGAAATCCCGGGTGCGGCATCCTTGCGCATGTAGCAAACCTGCGGCTGGCCAACGCCGGCAAGCCAGATAAAATCGGAGAAATCGATTTTCAGCCCCGGGTCGGACAGGACCTGGGAAATAATCGGCGGGGTATGGATGGCAACCGTCAGGCCATCCGGCTTCGCGACCTGCCCCATGTAATTGGACCCGATGATGCCTCCGGCCCCTGGTATGTTCTTTACGATGACCCGGGGTTTGCCGGGAATGTGCTTGGCCAGATGGCGGGCGACCAGGCGTCCCTCCACATCGGTCGGGCCCCCGGCGCCGTAATTGATCACAACGGTGATCCGCTTGCCTTTGTAGAACTGGGCGTTGGCTGGCAGCGCGATGGCCGCGAGCGCCGCCACGGAGACAGCGGTTGCAAATATGCGTTTCATCAAGTGTCCTCCCACGGGTATGTCCCGGTATTCGGTTGTCGTCCGGGAACGGATTTGATCGGATTACTACGCGTTACTTTTCGCTTTCGTCGGTGATCATGGTGCCCAGCTTGAAGGCGCCATAGGTGGGCTTGTAGCTTTTCT
>CALGIA010000152.1 GCA_937916005.1 uncultured Rhodospirillaceae bacterium | reverse complement strand
CTATCTCAAGCCGGATCAGTGGCGCGCCGACAAAACCGAAACCCCCTGCGGCGGATTGATGCCCATGGGCGTTCACGCGATCGACGCGATGATCGATCTGTGCGGTGAAATCGATGAAGTGTTCTGCATAAGCTCCCATCGTGTGGTCGAGATCGATGCCGACGACACCACGGCGATCCTGTTCCGCATGAAGGATGGCATGTCGGGCTATCTCGGCACCATGACGGCTACCGGCGGCGGGTTCAGCTTCCAGGTCTTCGGCTCCAAGGGGTTCGTGCGGTTGGAAGGCATGACCCATGTGGCCGGCGCGCCCTCGGAGGAACGGCGCATGAAACTGTTCGGCCGTTGCGTCCATCAACCCGTCGGCGGGCCGCTGAAAATCTGGGACGCTGAGGGCATCGATTTGTCCCGCGCCTCGCTGGAAGTCTTCGCCCAGGCTTGTCAGGGCGGCGCCGCATTCCCCATCCCGCTCGGTGAAATGATTCACGGCTCGGCGGTGACCGAGACCATCGTCAAATCCGCGTCCAGCGGAAAAATGGAAAAAATCATCTGACGCGAAACAGCGCGTCTTGCGAGACCTGAATATTTCAAATCAAGGAGATGGATTGTGAGAGTCGGCACACACGGCATGATGCAGGTGGATTACGAACAGCGGATCGATTTCGACCGGATGCGCGAATACAGGGTCGGCCGCATCAAGAAATACATGGATGAGTTCGATATCGAATGCCTGCTGCTGTTTGAAAGCGGCAACAAGCGCTACTCGACCTCGACGGCGGTGGCCTCGCCGGAGGTGGACAATATGGGGCGCTACGCCATTGTGCCCCACAACGGCTATCCGCATATTTTCGGGTTCGGTTCGGAAGTCGCCGCCGAGAAGCTGTACTGCCCCTGGATCAAGGACACCACCTTCCCGGCCCACGGCACCATGCACGGCGCGCTGCCCATGGAATGGAAATGCTATGAAAACTTCCTGGCCGATCTGGACATGGTGCTGGAAAATCATGGGCTCGATAAATCCAAGGTCCGCATCGGCGTTGATATCGTCGAGGCCCAGATCATCCTGGCGCTGATCAACGGCGGCTATACCATTGCCGACGGCCAGGGCGTGATGCAGCATGCCCGCGCCATCAAGAATGAAGACGAGATCATGTGTCTCAAGCACGGCGCGGCCATTGTCGACGCCGCATTTCACAAGATCGCCCAGACCATTCAGCCGGGCATGAAGGAAAATGATCTTCAGGCCGCCGCGGCGCATGAGATGCATCGTCTCGGCGCCCAATGGGTGATCAATGTCCAGGTCACCAGCGGCAACCGGACCCAGCCCCATCCCCATCTCAGTTCGGACCGGCTGATCCAGCCGGGGGATCTGATTTTCATGGACATCGTGATGCTGTTCAATGGCTACCACACTTGCGTCTATCGATGTTTCTGCTGTGGCCAACCCACACAGGCGCAGAAGGACATCCACGCGATCTGTCTTGAATATCAGACCGCCGGGCTGGAGGCGATCAAGCCCGGGGTGTCCACCGCCGATGTGGTCCAGGGCTGGCCGACCGCCGAAAAGATGGGCTACAAAACGGAAGCCGAGGTGTTCGGTCTGCAGTATGGTCACGGCATCGGGGTGGGCTTGTGGGAATTCCCGATCATTTCGCGGCTGTACAGCTTCGACCATCCGGTGGAAATCAAACCCGGCATGGTGTTCGCGGCCGAAACCTATGCGGGCGAAGGCCTGAACGGGGTGCGGCTGGAAGATGAGGTGGTGGTCACCGAGACCGGCACTGAAATCATCACCAAGTTCCCGACGGGTACACTGATCGGCTGCGGGATGAGCTACTGATCCGCCGCGGCGGCCGCGCCGCAGCAAGAGAGGAAACGACGCCATGAAAGTCGGCTTCATCGGGCTGGGGCGCATGGGCCAGGGCATCGCCGGCAATGTGTTGCGAGGCGGTCACGAGCTTGTCGTCTATAACCGCACGCCCGGCAGGACGGATGAGGTCGCCGCCGCCGGGGCCGCCGTCGCGGCCTCCATTGCCGAAGTTTGCGCCGGGGCCGAAATCGTGATCACCATGCTGGCCCATGATGCGGCGCTGGAAGAAATTGTCCATGCCGATGGCGGGCTTCTCGCATCGTTGGCCGACGATGCCATCCACATGGCCATGGGCACACATAGCGTTGCGACAACCGGCGCAATTGCGGCGGCGCATGGGGCGGCGGGCAAGCTGTTCGTGGCCTGCCCCGTGCTGGGCCGTCCCGATGTGGCGGCGTCGGGTCAGCTCGGGCTGGTGCCCGGCGGGCGCGGCGATCTGGTCGATCGTTGCCGGCCTTTGCTTGATGTGATCGGGCGGCGCACCTTTGAGGCCGGCGAAAGCCCGGCCTCGGCGGCGTCCATCAAGGTGACCAATAATTTCGTTCTCGGCTGCGCCATCGAAGCCATGGGCGAAGCTTTCTCGCTGACCCGCAAATACGGCGTCGACCCGGCCGTGTTCTATGACGTGCTGGCCGACGGCATGTTCAACTGCGTGGCTTACAAGGTCTATGGCGATATCATCGCCACGGAAGATTACGATCGGGTCGGCATCACCGCCGTGCTCGGGCTGAAAGACGCCAATCTCGCCCTCCAGGCCGGCGAAGCGGTCGGCGTGCCCCTGCCCAGCGGCAACGCCTGGCGCGACCGCCTGGTCGGCGCCATCGCCCATGGCGACGGCGAAAAGGACTGGGCCGTGGTCGGCCGCGAACAGGCCCGCGCCAGCGGCATCGAATGATACGGCGTTAGCTGACGCTGAGGCCCCGTGTCAGGGCGTCGGCCAGGCGGCGTGAGAAGGCGGCCGGGTCGGACAGTTTTTCGCCTTCGAGAATACGGGCCTGATCGAGCACCAGCCAGGCAGTGTCATTCAGTTGGGGGGCGGCGCCGTCTTCGCCGATCTGGTCGGCCAGGGCGCGCATCAGCTTGTGCTTGGGGTTGATTTCCAGGATGCGCTTGAAACTATCATTGAGCTGGTTGTGCTGTTTCAGCAGCCGTTCCAGATTGATATCCATGTCGCCGTCATCGGACACCAGGCAGGCGGCGCTGTCGGTCAGCCGGTCCGACAGGCGGACGTCCTTGACCTCGTCGGCCAGGGCAAGCTTGAACATGGCGACCAGGCTGTCGAGGTGGCCGGCGTCTTTCTCATCGGCGTCATCGTCCTTTTTTCCGCCATCCGCATCGCCGGTGAGCGGGATTTCGCTGAGATCCGCACCGGCTCGGGTCGCCGATTTGAGGGTTTTTTCCTCGAATGCGCCGACCGCGGGAATCCAGAATTCATCCACCGGGTCGGTCAGCAACAGCACTTCGATACCGCGGGCCGCAAAGCCTTCAAGCTGGGGGCTGCGGCGCAGCGCATCCAGCTCTTCGCCGGTGATGTAATAGATCGCCTGCTGGCTGTCCTTCATGCGGCCGACATAATCGGCCAGGCTGGTCAGCCCGTCGCCCGATGCGGTGGATTTGAACCGGGCAAGCCCGATCAGCTCGTCGCGATGTTCGGCGTCTTCATACATGCCTTCTTTCAGGACGGCCCCGAAATTATCCCAGAATGTTGCGTATTCTTCCGGGGCGTCTTCGGCTTTTTTGGCGAGTTCGCCCAGCACGCGCTTGACGATGGCCCCCCGCATGCGGGTGACCATGGGATTGTTCTGCAGCATTTCCCGGCTGACATTGAGCTTCAGATCTTCCGAATCCACCAACCCGTTCAGGAACCTGAGCCAGCTCGGCACCAGCCCTTCGCAGTTATCGGTAATGAAAACCCGCTTCACATAGAGCTTCAGATGATGCTTGCGGTCCGGGTGAAACAGATCGAACGGCTTGGCCGACGGCACGAAGATCAGATTGGTGTATTCCAGCATGCCTTCGGCGCGCCAGTGCAGGGTCAGCCAGGGCTCGTCATAGGCGTGACCCACATGGTGATAGAACTCGGTATATTGTTCCGGCGTGATGTCCTTGGTCGGCCGGGTCCACAGCGCGGACGCCTGGTTCAGCGTCTCATCGTCGCCATCGGCCACGGTCAGCACGATGGGCAGGGCCACATGGTCCGAATAGGTGCGCACGATGTGGCGGAGCCGCTGCGCTTCCAGGAATTCGCCTTCATCTTCGCGCATATGAAGCGTGATCGTGGTGCCGCGCCCGTCCTTTTTGGCTTCCTCGACGGTAAATTCGCCGGCGCCGTCCGACTTCCACAGCCAGGCCTGGTCTTCCCCGGCGCGTTTGGTCAGCACCTCGACCTGGTCGGCCACCATGAAGGACGAGTAGAACCCGACGCCGAATTGCCCGATCAACTCCATATCCTGTTTCGCGTCGCCCGACAGGCCTTCGACAAAAGCCGACGTGCCCGAGCGCGCGATGGTGCCAAGATCGTCGATCAGTGATTCCCGGTTCATGCCGACGCCGTTATCGGCGATTTCCAACGTGCGGGCCGCTGCATCGATCGTCAGCCGGACCCGGAATTCCGGATCGTCGGCGACCATGTCGGGATTGGTGATGGCCTGGTAACGCAACCGGTCACAGGCATCCGACGCATTGGATATGAGCTCGCGCAGAAACACCTGTTTTTCGCTGTAGAGCGAATTGGCGACGATTTGCAGCAGTCTTGAGGTTTCCGCCTGGAAACTGAGTTTTTCCGCAGCCATGGGTCGGGGCTCCTAACAATGAGATTTGGGGCAAGATATGCGCATGTTGTCCTGATTGCGCAAGGCCCATCAATGCTTGCAACGACGCAAATTTGGGACAATTCTATCGCCATGTCTTCTTTCGATCGTCGGCCATGCGTTACCGCGGTGCTGGGACCGACAAACACCGGCAAGACCTACCTCGCGATCGAGCGGATGCTCGATCATGAAACGGGCATGATTGGCTTTCCGCTGCGGCTTTTGGCCCGGGAAAACTATGACAAGGTGGTTAAGATCAAAGGGCGGCGGCATGTCGCCCTGATCACCGGCGAGGAGAAAATTCTTCCGCCCACGGCGAAATATTTCATCTGTACGGTGGAATCCATGCCGCTGGACCGGGAAGTCCAGTTTCTCGCCGTCGATGAAATCCAGATGTGCGCCGATTCGGAACGCGGCCATGTGTTCACGGATCGGCTGCTGCATGCGCGCGGATCGCTTCTGACCATGTTTCTGGGCGCCGATACCATGCGGCCCCTGATGCGCAAGCTGGTCCCCGAGGCGGAATTCGTCAGCCGGCCCAGACTGTCCCAGCTGACATATATCGGACCACGCAAGATATCCCGGCTGCCCCGGCGGTCGGCGATTGTCGCGTTCTCCGCCAACGAGGTCTACGCCATCGCCGAGCTTCTGCGCCGGCAGCGGGGTGGTTCCGCGGTGGTGCTCGGCGCATTGAGCCCGCGCACCCGCAACGCCCAGGTCGCCATGTACCAGGCCGGCGAGGTGGATTACCTGGTCGCCACCGACGCCATCGGCATGGGGTTGAACATGAATGTCGATCACGTGGCGTTCCGGTCCCTGAAGAAATTCGATGGCCGCGTTCATCGACAGCTTGCCACATCTGAAATTGCCCAGATCGCCGGGCGCGCCGGGCGTCATATGACAAATGGCAGCTTCGGACCCCTGTCCGAGCTGGGGCCGTTCGATGAGGATGTGGTCGAGGCGATCGAGAACCATCGGTTTGCGCCGCTGACCTCGCTGCAGTGGCGCAATGCGCAGCTTGATTTCAAATCCCTGATTGCCCTGCAGCGCAGCCTCGATGAAAGCCCGCCGTCTCCCGTGCTCCTTCGCGGACGAACCGCCGATGATCAACGGTCCCTGACAACCCTGGCGCGCGACCCGGACATAGCGGCGCTGGCGGCTCATCCCGGAGCCATCCGCATGCTGTGGGAGGTCTGCCAGATTCCCGATTTCCGCAAGACCATGGACGAGGCCCATATAAGATTGCTGTCCCGGATCTATCTCTATCTGATGCGTCCCGAGGCCCGGCTGCCGACCGATTGGGTCGCTGATCAGATGGCCCGGCTCGACCGGCCGGATGGCGATATCGACACCTTGATGGCGCGCATCGCCCATGTCCGCACCTGGACGTATGTGTCCCACCGCGCCGACTGGATCGATAATTCGGCGCACTGGCAGGACCGCGCCCGAACCATCGAAAACCGCCTGTCGGACGCCCTGCATGAACGGCTGACCCAGCGCTTTGTCGACCGGCGCGCCACCGCCCTGATCCGGGCGCGCGGCAAGGACGATCTTTTCGCCATTGTGGAGCCGGATGGGGGGGTGTCTGTTGAAGGCCAGCA
>CALGIA010000151.1 GCA_937916005.1 uncultured Rhodospirillaceae bacterium | reverse complement strand
CATTCGCCCTCCGGACCGTAAGCGCTCAAGATTATCCTTGACGTTAGTCGAGCGTGAAGAGATGTCCAGAGGTCTTAAGTGCCGCTTGTCGCTGCGTTGTATTGCCCGACACTTGCAGCACTCCGCCTCGACCATCAGTCGCGAAGTTAAACGCAATGGCGGCACTGGTCACTATAGAGCGGTCCCGTCTGATCAAGCCGCTTGTGATCGTGGCATTCGCCCCAAGTTTTGTAAGCTGGCTTGCAACAAACCCTTGTGCCGAACAATATCCAGGAAGCTCCAGTTGAACTGGTCTCGTGAACAGATTGCAGGCTGGCTTATGCGGGCGTACCCGCAGGAAGAGCACAATCAGGTGTCGCACGAGACGATCTATCGCAGCTTATTCGTTCGAGCCCGCGGTGTGCTTAAGAAAGAGCTGGTTGAGCACCTTCGGTCGCAGCGGACGATGCGCCGATCCAGACACGCAACCGGGAAAGGCGTTGACCGCGGGCAAATCAAGGACATGGTCTCGATCAGTGAACGTCCGGCTTCGGTTTATGACCGCACCCAAGGCCAGAAAGGGCGCATCAGGTGCGTCATGATCGTCGCTCTGGCGCGCAACCCGGCGATCGCGCTGTGGCGTTATCTGGAAACCGGCCTGATTCCGGAGGGTGCCGTCGTCAAATAAGGCTGCTGATCAGCTAAGCGTTCCAACGGGCCTCATTCCCCGATGGGAACGCTTGTTGGCGGGTTGGATGTGTGACTGCATGTCGCCTTGGCGAAAGTGCCGTCCAAAAGATTAGTCCCATCCCCGTCCTGTGGTGGTCCATGGATGCAGCATTGTGGCAAGCCGGATCGGAGCTGCCGAATATAAGGTGATGCGATCACTTGCACGAATCATGGAAGACATCGCAAGACCCGCACAAAGCTCAGAGCCATAATCAAGGAAAGAGACCGTTATGCGACAAAGATTAAAACCACCTTGACAGCAAACGCCTCATATATGGCGACATGGCGGAGTTTCATTATGCACTTTCAAAGAAGAGAATTTCGAAATTTCCCGCCTCATGAAATGCCAATAATAACCACGACTATTCGGTCTGTTTTCAAATCCCTCAAGTTAATGCCTGAGAAGTCCCGTTATCATGAATTCAGCCCACAAGCGGACATCCCGAATGTATCTCCTCACTCCTAATAAGTCGGGTGTGCGTCTGGCCGTGCCTCAATGGGTATCGAAGATTTCCTGATAGACCGCCACCGCCTTGCGGATTGCGTCCAGCTCGTCTCCGGTCGGATTTTCGGGGTCTTTCGCCGCGGGCAGGCTGCCGAATCTCAACAGGCAGGCCATCAGCAAAAGCCGCGCCTTCGTCGCGGTCAGATTGGATGCGGCGATCTGAAATTCATGGGGATCGGAGAACCCTTCCGGGGTGCCGCGCCCGACCTTGGCAACCGGAATGCCACTGAAGGTGGCCTTGAGCATCAGTTTATGGCGCGCCTGCGACAGGTTTGACCCATAGGGGGTTAGGCCCTCGACGACAAAGCCGGTCAGCCGGCCCATGCTAAGCTTGTGATCGATCGAGGCGATGAGATCAATTTCGAGCGATGAATCATCACCGATCTCGAGCCCGGAATAGCTGCCATCCTTGACGATGGATACCACCGGAATGGCGTCTGCCAGCAGCTTTCCGCCAGCGTCCTTGACCGCCACTTCGACGGTTTCGATGCCGCCGGCGCCCATGCGAGTCGCGGTCACCGCGTCGGGCAGCCTGGAAATGTTCACCTCCGACAGATAGGTGTGCTTGTAGATCGGCACATAGGTCAGCGTCTGCCGTCCGGTGTGGCTTACTTGGCCGATGATGCCGCCATGCCCGCCGGTCGCGACATATCCGCCCGGCCGCGCATCGACCTTGGCGACCTCGCGCGCGGCGAAGAATTGCTGCTCCTGGATCACCACGGTGCCGCAACGGTTGCGGCCGTCCGCGTCGGCCCAGATTCCGGACGCGATGAAGTTGATGGAATCGACGATGTTCTTCGGCCCGTCATTGCTGATCTGGCCCTGCGGACGCTGGGCGGCGTTGCCACAGATCGGTCGTGTGGTGTCAATCAGAAGATTGAACCAATAGGCCGTTTCCTCGACCTGTGGGCTGCCCTGAGTCCAGATCACCCCATCATAGTCGCCGCTGGACGCCAGTGCCTGCATGTCGTTGGTGGCCTTGGCCAGCATCGGCCGGGGCGGTGACGATGGCAGGTGATAGGGTTTATAGGGGTAGAAATCCCGACCTCGGATCTCTGGCGGAATGTCGCCGTCTCCGACATCACCCCGCAAATGTGCGGGTAGGCCTTTCTTGAAGCCGCCTGGTGGCACGCCGCGGTAGAAATCCACCGTTGCCACCGACGAAATCATGCTGGCGCGCCCGTCGACGTCGATCGACAACCGGTCGATCTCCTCGAAGCTGCGTGACCCGTCCGGGAAAAAACCCTGCCGCGCGCCTTCCTCAGCGGCACCGGGATGGGTGCATTCCTCCTCCCAAGCCTGGCCGCTTGCCTGCACGGCCATATAAGGCAGAGGGTAAAGGCCGTCTTCCGGGCGCAGTTCGATCTCATAGACTGGTGTGTCGCCGTCGCTCTGCCGTTCCCGGTGAAAATCGCCGTTCGCGTCCAAATACCCATCGGGCGGCCCGTAAAGTTCGGCGCTGTCAGATTCCAGTGGATGGGCGGAGAATTGTTCAACATAGATCGTCGCCGGCGCGGCCAGGCGTTGCGCGCGCAGCGCATCGAACGTCAACGGCGTGCCGTCCGCGCCCTCCATCAGAGGTAAGCCGCGCTTGTCCCGCGCCTTGTTGGATGTGACTAGCGGCGGCGTGTTTTGGATTGTCGCGGTCGGTCCCGCGAGGTGCGCAATGCGTGCTTTTCCGACCATTGTTGTTTTCCCCGTTGAATGGACAGTGTTCCGCGTGTTCGATTGTTTGGAATGTCAACAAACGCCATGTGGTTGGCCAAAGTCTATGGGCGGGTTCCGGTTTTGTCTATCGAAGCGCGAGTTCGGCATTACGGCCATGCGGGGAAAAGCGTTCATCCCAACTCGTCGAGCAGCGCCTTCGCCTCCTTTAGATTGTCGGTATAGGCCCCTCGGTAAATCAGTTTTAAATGGAAGAGAGGAAATCGTGGGTGTCGGCGGACCTATCAGTCAACGCCACCAATTGCGGCTCGACCGGTTGTCCGTTACCGATGAAAACTAAATTTCCCAATATCAACCTACGCGCGGCGATCGAGGGAATCGCGCTGCTCCCGCGAGACGTGAATTTAGCCGTAGTCGGAACGAGAATCAGTCTATCGCGGCAACCGCCTCCACTTCGACCAGGAATTCGGGTCGCGCCAGGCGGCTGATGATGAGTAGCGTGCTCGCCGGGACCACGTCGCCAAAGGCCTCCTTTTGCACAGCGCGCCATGCGTCGATGTGATCCGGATCGGTTAGGAAAACCGTGACCTTCACCAGGTTTTCGGTACCCATCCCGCATTCCTTCAGGATGGCAGCAATGTTCTGAT
>CALGIA010000150.1 GCA_937916005.1 uncultured Rhodospirillaceae bacterium | reverse complement strand
GACCTGGCGCAGCATGCCTTCGCTGGCGCCCCAAAACGGCCCGGCATGGAAGCACAGCGGCATGCCGCGTTCTTCCAGCATGGAATAGAGCCGCATGTAGGAATTATGATGCACCGGCTTGGTGCGCACGCTGGTCACCGTGAACCCGACCACACCCCTGGTTTCGCCGAATTCCTCGACCATCTGTTCGCAGGCTTCCGGGTCGCTGAACGGCAGGAAGATCGACGTCAAAATCCGGTCGTCCTCGCCCAGAACCTTTTCGCAGAGCCACCGGTTATAACCGCGCGACACGGCGATTTCCACGTCCAGCTCGGGATGCATGCCGAGCCCCAGCAGCGGCGTCGGGAAGGTAATCTGGTAATCGATGCCCATGGAATCCAGCGCCCGGCGGGCCAGCACCACATCGCGGTGCACACCTTCGCCGTCGGTGTTTTCCTCAAGCCCGGGGTCATGCAGGATGCGTCCACCCACGTTCTGATGGGGCGGCCAGGCCGATGTCTGGATGATTCCCGGCGTGACCTTGCCGCGCACCTTGAAGTTCCCGGCGATGTCCTTGATCACGGGGTCCGGGATGTATTCGATGATTTCCGGCCAGGACTGGGTTTCGAAATGATGGGCATCCACGTCGACGATCAGATAGTCGTCGAGATTGAAATCCCTTTTCTGGCGGGTGGCCAGGGCCAGCATCTCCCGCGTGTCCGTGTTGCGGCTGAATTCATTGGTTGGAATCTGTCGCGGTTCAATCCTGGAATCGTCCATTGTCGTTCCTTTCCAGTGGCGGGACAGGGAACGCTACCCCGCACGCGAAAAACAGACAACTATTGATTGGGCGACTGATCCCGCGAGGACCGGCGGCTATACGCCGCCGTCGCCGATCAGGCTGAACGGGGCCCAGAAGATCGGATGGGCGTATGAAAACGCTATTACACCCTTATCGTCCGACCGGCCCTTGTCGTCGATCAATGAAATCATGGTGCCGCGCAACGCCATGGCCCGCCCCAGCGACGGGTCCCGCGACTGGCGGCGGAACAAATCGGTGGTGAGTTCGCGCGCGCTGGTGGTTTCCACCGGCCAGTTGGTCGCCAGCAGCGCCCGCGTGCCGGCGTAAAAGAACGCGCGGCCGAGACCGGACACGGCCTCCGCCCCGGCGCCGCTGCCGGATGCGGTATTGCAGGCGGACAGCACCACCCAGTCGGCGTCGAGCTTGAGGGTCAGGATTTCACCCATGGTCAGCAGGCCGTCACCCTTGCCACCCACCACATTGGGCGCGGACATGGCCAATGCCGGCTGGTCGAGCCCGTCCAGATCGCCCGGGACCAGGCCATGGGTCGCAAACGTAATCACCCGGTAGGCGGACAGATCCATGGTCAGGACCTGGTTTTCCGTCGCCCGGCGGCCGAGGAACACGTCGCGCGTCAGGTCGGCGCCCAGGACGGACGCGATCGATTTGATCTCGGCTTCCGTGTCGGCCAGACGGGGCAAACGGCCGATATCGGCCTTTTCCATATGGCGGACCGCCGGCGCGGCGCGCAGGATCAGGGGAATGCCGCGGGTCTTGAGAACGCCCCGGCTGACCCCCCGACTGACCATCGCCTCGGTATAGATTTCGCCCTTATCCGATTGCGCCGCCTGCAGGGGGTTGAAGATCGGATTTCCGAAGCCGACGAATTTGCGCCGCCCCTTGCGCGGCGGCGGCAGCCGGCGCAGCGTTGTCAGGGACGCCGCCGAGGGCAGCAATGTGACGGCATGGGTCCGCGCCAGCCAGGCGACCTTGCGGTAGTTGGAAAACAGCGGCCTGGATTCCCTGGCAAGCGGCGCGTCCCGGGTCACGAGTACCGAAAACGGCAACTGGCCGAGCGGCCCGTGGGCAACCACCAGCAAGCTGTCCGCGTTCTTCCAGCCGGAACGGACCGGCGCGAGGATCGTCTTGTACAGCTCGTGCGACAGGGCGACATCGAATTTCGGCATGGCGCCGAGACTGGAGACCGCCGGATCGAGGGCCTTGCGAAGCTGATTCACGATCGCGGACATTTCACGCATGCCCTTTTTCGCAACCGAAAACACCGCCTTGCCGCCATGGGGCACGGCCCAGATAAAGGTGTGTGTATCGCCCACATAAGTGGCGATGATCGCCTCACCCGGGCGCAGGGATTTTTGGGCCGCGCTCAACGATCCCGGTTCACTGGACACCAGCGCCGCGTAATCGGGGAATTTCTTGGCGATTTCCCTGGCGAAGGCCGCACGCGCGCCGCGCATGCGGTCGATGCTGGTGCGCAGCGCCGCCAACGCCTTCGGCTTCTGCTGGTCGGACGACAAGCCGACGGCGCGGGCATACAGCGCGTTCATGGCGCCGATGCGGCTCAGCGCATCCTGTTCCTTGCGGACAAGATCGGCAAGGACCGGATCCTGGGCGGCGGCGCGAGCGGCGCTTGCATCCAGCGCCTTCTGGACCGCATGGCCGCGCAGGAAATCGGCCAGCCGGAAGCTGGTTGCGACCGGGTCTTTGCCACGGGGCCCACCGGGGCCACCGGACCCACCGGCATGCCTGATTTCCTCGGGCGCGGCCTGGGACAGCGCCTCCATATAGGATTCGATGATCCATTTGGCGATGCGCGATCGTTCATGCTTCGCGCCGTCGTCGGAACGACGCGAACGTTGCATCAAAATCGGAACGGCGCCGGCGAATTCCGTCAGCGCGGCTTTACGGTCGCCGGTCTCGAACAGCGCCATGGCGTAAATGCCGCGGGCGAGCGCGGTGACCTGATGTTTTTTGCCCATGCGTTTGGCGCGATGTTCATAACCGGCGCGCGATGCGGTGAGTGCATCGGCGGCGCGGCCATTGCGCAGCAGGGTCAGGGCATAGACCGGATTTAGGTCGAGCCGGTGAGCATGCTCTACCGGATTATCGGCAAGCGCCGTGGACAACGCGCCATAAATTGTAAACGCTTCCTTCCACCTGGTCTGGGCGATCAGCGCCTTGGCAAGCTGCAATTCAGCCTGGATCATGGTGCGGGACGCGGCGGTCGCGCCGGTCTTTTCCAGAATGTCGATGGAAGCACGGGCGAGCGCTTCCCCCTCCACATTTCGCCCCTGGGCGTTGAGCAGCCGGGTCAGCCCGGCGGCTGCGGACGCCGTGTACGGGCTGTATCGGCCACGTAGTTTCAGGGCGCTCAGCAGCACCTTGCGGAAACCGATTTCCGCCTCGACCAGGCGGCCCTGGGCCAACAGATTGCGGGCCAGCGAGGCTTGCAAATTGAGGGATATCTGCGCCACGTTTCCGGAGCGCGAACCGATCTTGCCCTCGCCGCTATCGGTCAGGGCGATGGCGGCGCGGTGAAGTTTTTCCGCCTCACGGTACTTGCCGCCATATTCGAGGATCTGGGCGCGGGCCTGCTTTATCCGCCCGGTCATGGCGTCCCCCCAACGCTGCCACATTTTCGCATGGCGGCGGGTCGTACCGCTCCTGATGCCGTCGAGAACTATGCCCGAAAGTTGGTGACGGTGATTTCAGGCGGCGTGTTTGAT
>CALGIA010000149.1 GCA_937916005.1 uncultured Rhodospirillaceae bacterium | reverse complement strand
GGGGCGTCGCGCGAAACACCGTGGGGCGATGGCGAAGCGCCGTCTGTAGGACCGCGCCGGGCAGGAAGTGCGGCATCACGATCAGCGTCGCACCCAGATGTAACGCGACCTGAAAACTGCCGGCGCCCGACGAATGATAAAACGGCGCCACGCCGAGAAGGCGTTCATCGGAGCCCAGGCCCAGCATTTCACAATAGTGCCGGTAGCTATGGAAATAATTCCACTCCGTCCGGAACATGTGCTTTGGCCGTCCGGTTGACCCCGATGAAAATTGCCGGATCATGATGCCGTCCTGCGTCCACGGTCGCGTTTCGATGGCGGGGACAGCTTCCGCGCCGCGCCATAAAACCGATCCCGTTCCGGGTCCGCCGACGGGAGCCGGAACAGGCGTCATGCCGATTTCCCCGGCAAAGGCCGCGCTGTCGTCGGCCGCCAGAAATCCAATTCGGGCGGTCTCCATGATGTCCTTCGCGGCGGCGGCGGAGAGCATTGGCGACAGGGGAACGACAATGGCGCCCGCTTCGAGAATGCCAAAGAACCAAACCAGAAAGGCAACCGAGTTGGGGAATGCCAGCGCGACCTGATCCCCCGCGGCAACGCCTGCGCGTTTCAGGACGGAAGCCGCCTCGGCGGTGCGCGCCGCCAGCGCGCTGTACGTCAGACGTTCCTCCGCCTCAATGACGGCAAGACGGTCTCCATGGACCGCCGCAGCCCCTCGAACCAAATCCCTTGGCGACCGATATGTCACAAGCCGGCTCCTTTGATCTCCAAATCAGACCAAGAAAATAATGCGGCGCTACACAGCGGCCTGGGAACGGGCAGCCTGAGGCCGTGCCGTCGCGATGGCGTTGAGCGTGTCGTTGAGAAGCTGCCCGGTCGGGTCGGACAGGGCGGCTGTTCTGGCGTTGGCGACGGCGTCCGCGGCGTGCGCCGATGACATGGTTTCGCCCAGGACGGGGTCGATGATCCGGGTGCGGATCGTGTTGAGCGCCGCCATGCCGCGCCTGTTCGTGTCGCCATAGCCCTTGACCAGCTGGGCGCACAGCGCGATTTCCAGGGCCAGGGCCGCGTCGGTTTCCGCGGCGTGCAGGATCACCCCAAGCCAGGAATCGATATTGTGCTGGATTTCCCGGTAGCCGTGGCTGTGGGGACGCCAGAAGCGCAGCTTGGCCAGCAGCCAGATGCGCAGGAAGCCGTTGATGGTGGTCGATTTGACGTGCAGCCCCAGATAGGCCCGGTCGCGCCAGCGCCGTCCATGGCTGAGCGCCAGGATCGGGCGCGCCAGGATCGACGGCAGGATCGAGCACAGCTCGTCGATGCCGGGCTTGAAGAACTCGGTCACGACCACCGGGTCGTCGTCGCCGGCGCGGATTTCCGCCAGCACCCGGCGGCGACGGTCGGGTGAAATCTTGAGCTGGGCGACCCGGATCACATCCTGGTACGACATCCACAGAGCAAGATGGCGCGCGACTTCTTTTGTCAGAATGAGGTCGCCGGTCTCGTGAACTGGCGCGAGCCGGTCGAGATAAAGCGCGGCATAGTCCGGGCTCTGGAATTCCACCAGCCGGCGCACCGCCTCGATCAGAGTATCTTGCAGCGCTTCGGGGAAGTCAGCCCGGGCGCGCGCTTCCACCGCGCTGGCGGGCGTTCCGCGAAACCGCTTTGCATCCGGCGCGGGCAGGTCCGCCATCGCGCCCAGCCGGGCCTGTTCCAGCCCGATCGCAAAGCCGCGCAAATTGGACTCGATGGCGATGCCGGTATCGCGGATCGCGGCGGCGAAGGCATCTTCCGGCGCGGGCAACACGCCCGATCCGGCGATCACCCCCAGCATGATGGCGTTGAGCGTCGTGCCCGATTCCCGCGCCAGGGCCATGTAATCCGCCAAATGCGCGGTTTTGGCTCGCCGGCCGGCGGCGTCCAGAACGGGCCCGGACTCGAACCGTCCGTCCGCCATGCCTGACCGTTCGCCGATGGCGTAGTGGCGGTGGGTTGAGGCGATCAGCGTGGTGCGGTCCGGGGTGACATAGCCGTTCTGGACGGCGCGCCCGGCCTCGACCAGTTCGCTGGCCACCATCAAATCGATATCGCCGGCGCTGGGATAGAGCGACAGCACCGGGCGGTCGACCCCCATCTCGGCAAGGGGCGTCGGGAAGGTCTCTATATAATAGGTCGTGGCCCCGGTGCGTTGGGCCACGCCGGGGATCGACGTGCTCTGCGCGATCAGACCGTGGGATTCCAGCGCGGTGACCACCCAGTTGGTCAGCACGCCGCCGCCCTCTCCGCCAAGCGCCGCGATCAGGATCGTAACCGGTTGGGGTGTGGCGTCGGTCATGCGGCCGCCTTTTCGCCAACGGGTTCCTGTGCCGCGACTTCTTCGCCCATCAGCCATGCGATCACCCGGCGGCGCAGGGCGTGCAGCCGGCGGTCGATCCAGTTCGGATTTGCGATCACCCGGGCGCGGTAGAATGACGGGCACAGCACGGCGGCATGGGCCACCTCGCCGCACACGCCGCAGCCGACGCAGTCATTATTGACATGGGTCACCGGGTCGTCGCGCAGCGGGTCGGGGTTGGGTTTCAGGGTCAGGGACGGGCAGCCCGACAGGCGGATACAGGCCCGGTCGCCGGTGCAGACTTCGTCGTCGATGCCGAACCTTGTGCGAACGACGCGCTTGCCGGCGGCCAGTTTCCGCGCGGCCTCGGGCCGTTCGCGGCGCTGTCTCGCCAACATGCATTCGCCCTCGGCGATGATCACCTTGAGGCCTTTTTCGGCGGTGGTGCGCGCGGTGCGCAGGGTCTTGATCATCTTGGCCACGTCATAGGTGCTGACCGTGCGCATCCATTTGACGCCCAGCCCCTTGATGGCGTTTTCCACCGACATGTCCGGATTGTCACCGTGCCGGTCGCGCGCGCTGGACGGCAGATACTGCCATCCGGTGGCCGACGAATAGCCGTTCTTCATGACCACCAGAATTGAATCGTCCTTGTTGAACAGGGTCGACGCGACGCCCGTATTCAGGCCGTTATGCCAGAATCCGCCATCGCCCATGATGGAGATCACGCGCTGGTCGAAATTGGGCGCGACCGAGGCCGAACTGGCCAGCCCCATGCCGTAGCCCAAAATCGTGTTGCCCATGTTGAACGGCGGCAGGGTCGCCATGGCGTGGCAGCCGATATCGGCCGAGATATGCGTCGCGCCCATTTCCGCATCCAGCACTTTAAGGGCGCTGAACACCGGGCGTTCCGGACAGCCGGTGCAGAATGACGGCGGGCGCGGGGGCAGGCCGCCGCCGATCAGGGCCGCGCCCTCGGCCCGCGCATCCAGTATCCGGGCCGCTGTATTGCCCATGTCCGGCGCCTCGAGCAGCGCCGGTTGGGCGGCGTCGAGAAATTTCACGAACCCGTCCAGCAGCACTTCCGTGCGGTATTCGCCCGCCAGCGGCAGGCAATCCTTGCCATGGATCACCGTATTGATATCGGCCTTGCGCAAAATCGTGTTGATCTGATGTTCGATGAATTCGGGATTGCCTTCCTCGACCACCAGCACGGCCTTCTTGCCGGCGCAGAAGCTTTCGATTTCCGCCGGCACCAGCGGATGCACCACATTGAGCACCAGGCGGGGGATGTCGGCGTCGCCAAAGGCCTCGCCCAGTCCCAGCATGGACATGGCGCGCTGGGCGGTGTTGAACACGCCGCCCTGCAGGATCAGCCCGACATCCTCAAGCCGCCCGTCGATGACTTCATTGAGTCCGTTATCGACGATGAATTTGCGAGCGTTGGACAGGCGGGTTTCAACCTTGTCCTTTTCCTGGGCGAAGGTCGATGGCGGATGGGCCAGCTTGCCGTAATCGAATTTCGGCTCCTTGATCTTGTTGTTGCCGGAATATTCGCCCGACCGGTTGTCCTTGGCGACGAAGCTGCCATGGACATGGCAGGTGCGGATGCGCAGTTCCATCATCACCGGCGTGCGCGAGGCCTCGGACAGCTCGAAACCTTTTTCGACCATGTTAACGATGGTCGGCAGATCGGGCTTCGGGTCGAGCAGCCACATGGTGGATTTCATGGCGAAGGCGTGGCTGCGTTCCTGGATGATGCTGGCGCCTTCGCCGTAATCCTCGCCGATGATGATCATGGCGCCGCCGGTCACACCCGATGACGTCAGGTTGGACAGCGCGTCGGCGGCCACATTGGTGCCGACGATGGATTTCCACGTCACCGCGCCGCGCAGCGGATAGGCGATCGACGCGCCCAGCATGGCGGCGGCGGAGGCCTCGCCGGTGCAGGTTTCCAGATGGACGCCCAGCTCGGACATGATGTCCTCGGCGTCGCACAGCACATCGAGCAGATGGGAAATCGGCGCGCCCTGATAGCCCCCGACGTAGGATACGCCCGATTGCAGCAATGCCTTGGTGACGGCCAGAATGCCCTCGCCGTGAAATATTTCCCCATCGCCGAGCCTGAGCGACTGGACTTCCTTAGAAAACGATCTTTCCATTACCTAATCCCGCCTGTTTCGCGCGCCATATTGTCGTGACGGTCCCGTCAGCGCAAATACATCCTTGTGCCATGCCGCAACTCTGCTAACCTTCGGTCACGAATCAGGTAGGACTGTCCGAAACAGGGAACAAGGGCGGTTAATGAAAACCAATAGGGAGACGAGATATGAATTCGCGATTTCTTGGAACCGTGGCCGGCGTTGCAGCCGCCGCGTTTCTTCTAGGCGCCGTTAACCCGGCAAACGCCAAGGTCAAGCGGCTGACCGTGGGCAGCAACCCGGCCGGATCGGTTTATTTCCTGCTGGCCGGCGGCTTCGCGAAAATGTTCCAGAAGGAACTGAAGCTGCGCTCAACCGCACAGCCTCACGCGGGCTCATCGGTCTATCTGCCGC
>CALGIA010000148.1 GCA_937916005.1 uncultured Rhodospirillaceae bacterium | reverse complement strand
GAATTTGCCGCTGGCAGTCTCGCCAGCAGATCTGTTTACGGCCGGTCGCGGGCCTATCTTTTCGCCGCCGACATTCGCGTCCGACTTGGCCCTGACGCACAGGCGCGTCGAAATGACGAAGTTGCTTGAGTGGTAAATTTTATATCAGAAAATATTATGGGAATAATCAAAAAATACAATTTTATCTAATGGATCAGCTTTGATAGGGATACCATATAGAGGAAATAATGCGGCAGACCGTACCAACGCTCCCTGTCTTCGCGCCGTCTTTGAGTGGGACGGATTTTCGAATTCTTCGAGGTCTTCCTGCGCGGACCTGCTTGATCAACATAGCCACGAATGGAGAGAAACATGGACGGAAATGAAGGCGGAACAGCGAGCAAGTGCCCCGTCATGCATGCGCACACGGCCCTCGGCGGCGCGTCGAACCGCGATTGGTGGCCGAACCAGTTGAATCTCAAGATGCTCCACCAGAACTCCTCCCTGTCCAATCCCATGGGCGCGGGCTTCGACTACGCCGAAGCGTTCAAGCAGCTTAACTACGCGGCCGTGAAGCGGGACCTCTTCGCGCTGATGACGGACTCCCAGGACTGGTGGCCGGCGGACTACGGCCACTATGGGCCGTTTTTCATTCGGATGGCGTGGCACAGCGCCGGCACCTACCGCACCGGCGACGGCCGCGGCGGCGCCTCCTCTGGCGCGCAGCGCTTCGCGCCGCTCAACAGCTGGCCGGACAACGTGAACCTCGACAAGGCGCGCCGGCTGTTGTGGCCGATCAAGCAGAAATATGGCGACCGCATCTCGTGGGCCGATCTGATGATCCTTGCCGGCAATAGCGCGCTCGAATCGATGGGCTTCAAGACCTTCGGCTTCGCCGGCGGGCGAGCGGACGTCTGGGAGCCTGAAGAAGACATCTATTGGGGAACCGAGACCGAGTGGCTTGGCGACAAGCGCTATTCGGGCGAGCGGGATCTCGAGACCCCCCTCGCGGCCGTGCAGATGGGGCTGATCTACGTGAACCCGGAAGGGCCGAACGGCCAACCGAGCGCGGTCGCTTCTGGCCGGGACATTAGGGAGACCTTTGCGCGCATGGCGATGAACGACGAGGAGACGGTCGCGCTCGTCGCCGGCGGGCACACCTTCGGCAAATGTCATGGCGCCGGCGATGCGGCGCGGGTCGGCCCCGAACCCGAGGCGGCCGGCATTGAAGAGCAGGGCCTTGGCTGGAAAAGCAGCTTTGGCGTCGGCAAAGGCGTCGATACGATCTCAAGCGGCATCGAAGGCGCCTGGACCCCGACTCCGATCCAGTGGGACAACAGCTACCTCGAAACCCTGTTCCGCTACGATTGGGATCTGGTGAAGAGCCCCGCCGGCGCGTGGCAGTGGGTCCCGACAGATCCGGCGGCCAAGGACGCCGTGCCGGATGCGCACGATCCGAGGCAACGACACGCGCCCATGATGACCACCGCGGATCTGGCGCTCCGGATGGACCCGATCTACGAGCCGATTGCGCGGCGTTTCCTCGAGAACCCGGATGCGTTCGCCGACGCCTTCGCCCGCGCGTGGTACAAGCTGACCCATCGCGACATGGGCCCGCGCGCGCGCTATCTCGGCCCGGAAGTGCCGGCGGAGGAACTGCTGTGGCAGGACCCGATCCCTGAAGCCGCACATGAACTGATCGACGCGAACGACATCGGCGAGTTGAAGGGCAAGATCCTCGCGTCGGGACTTTCCATCGCCCAATTGGTT
>CALGIA010000147.1 GCA_937916005.1 uncultured Rhodospirillaceae bacterium | reverse complement strand
CAACCCATTCGGTCTGCGCTATGACGAGGTCACCGCCTCCAATCTGGTCAAGATCGATATCGATGGAAATATCCTCGACGACACGCCCTATGGGATCAATCATGCCGGCTACATCATCCACGGCGCCATTCACGGCGCGCGCGAGGATGTGGTCTGCGCGGTCCACACCCATACCGAGGCGGGCATGGCGATCTCATCCCTTGAAGACGGCCTGATGTTCACAAATCAGGAAGCCCTGCGATTTTATGGGCACACAGCTTATCACGAATTCGAAGGCATCGCCGCCGACACGGATGAATGTGCGCGCCTGGTGGCCGATCTTCGGGACAACATGGTGTTGATCCTGAAAAACCATGGGCTTCTGACAGTCGGGCGAAGCGTGGGCGAAGCGTTTGTCTGGATGTATTTTCTGGAGAAATGCTGCGCCTCTCAACTCCAGCTCATGGCGACCGGAGGACACGTGATCCAGCTCTCGAAAGAAGTCTGCGAACACACGGCCCGTCAATTCAATTCACAGAATACCTCGCCGGAACGCCGCGAATGGCCCGCACTGATGCGCATGGCCGATGAATTCGATCCCTCATATCGAGCGTGACCGGCAAACCATGAAATCAATTATTGTCGGCGAATATGGCGGGCGGATTTTAATTCTTAATCCATCGTGCTGGGCAGATAGAGCGATATGGCCGGGAACGCGATCAACAGGAACACGATGATCACTTCGCAGGCCAGGAACCAAAGCACGCCCTTGAAGATGGTTTCAAGTTCGACCAGATCGCCGACCACGCTTTTGATCACGTAGACATTAAATCCGACCGGCGGCGTCAACAATCCGATCTCAAGATACTTGACCACCAGAACGCCGAACCAGATCAGATCGAGATGCAGCGCCTCGAACATGGGCAGCAGGAACGGCAATGTAATCAGCATCAGGCCAAGCGGGTCGAGGAACATGCCAAGCACGATGTAGATCAGCGATGCCGCGATCACCAGCAACAGCGGGTCGAGCGCCCAGCTTCCGACCATCTGACCCAGAAAAACCGGCACGCCCGACAGCGCCATGAATTTGGTCAGGAGCACCGCGCCCACGGCGACGAAAAAGATCCGTGATGTGCTGGCGACCGATTCGACCACGCTTTCCTTCAGCACAACCCACGACATTCTCCCCTGGAACATCGCAATCACAAAAGACAGGAAAGCGCCGAATGCCCCCGCCTCGGTCGGCGTCACCAGGCCGGAATAGAGCCCTCCGATAATGCCCAAAATAAGAACCAGCAACGGCCAGACGGCGCCCAGCGACTGCCACCGTTCGGCGCGGGATTCGCTGATTTGAGTTCGCGGCGCAATTTCCGGCCAGATCGTGGCGCGGGTCATGATCATGACGGCGTAAACCACCGCCGTCAGCAAGCCCGGCAAGATGCCCGCCATAAGAAGCTTGGTAATGGAAACTTCGGCGAAGATGCCATACAGCACAAACAGGATCGACGGCGGGATCAGCGATCCCAGCGTTCCCGCGGCCGCCACGGTGCCGGTGGCAAGCGACTTGTCATAGCCGGCCTTCAGCATTTCCGGAATTGCAATGCGGCCCATGGCGGCGGCCGTCGCCACGCTGGAGCCCGACGCGGCCGCAAAACCGGCGCAGGCAAAATTCGCCGCCACCGCGAGACCACCGGGCAGTCCGCCCATCCACAATCTGGCGGCCCTGAACAGGGCCGAACTAATGCCCGAATAGTGTGCGATCGCCCCCATCAACAGGAACATCGGAATTGCGGTCAATTCCCAATGGGCGGCGAAATCGAACGGAACCGTCTTCATCAATCCGAAGGCCACATCAAGGCCCCGCATCTGCGCGATGCCCACGAAAGACACAAGTCCGAGCGACACGCCGATGGGCATCCTGATCGCAATCAGAAAGACCACGATACCCATGCTGTAAAAACCGATTTCAAGCGAACTCACTGCAATCTCCCCTTCCGGCAGCCCCTGGACCGGGCGCGACGGTTATTATTCGTTCCGACCGCGGAGATCGCGGATTAACCGGTAAAGCACATAGGCCGCCATCACGCCGCAGCCGATGGTTATGGTCCACCGGCTCGGCCAGATGGGAATTTCCGAGGTTCCGGTTTCCCATATTTCAAGCTGGGCGGTACGCACAACCGCTTCCTCGAATGTCTGCCATGTGAATATGGCCATATACACAAAGGTCGCGCTGCCGATGAACCCATCAAGACGAAGCTGGTTGCGGGGCGTGAGGCCACGGGTAAACAATTCGACGATGATCTGGCCTTCCGTATAGGACACATAGGCGAACGGCAGAAACACCACGGCCACCATGTAGTAACCGGCAACGGTTTCAATCGTGCCCTCAAGCGGCGAATTGAAGAAATATTTCATCAAAACATCGGCCACGATGTGAAACATCATGAGGACGGTTAAACCGCACGCGATATAGACCAGCCAATTCGCTGGCCGTTCGATCATTCTTCGAATGGATTCCAACTTTACGTCTCCCGGCCGGTGATCCGGCCATGTTCTTCCCAGACAGCGCTGTTATTGTTTTGGATTTATTCCACAGCGTCGATCGCCATTGTGCCAATGGTTCTGCGAGTCTGCAAGCCACACTCGCATCTAATCGAAGGGGGTGACATCGGTTCACTTACTGGTACACTTATCTCCATTGGGCTGCCTGAAAGCAGGGTGAACCACACAACGCAAACAAGTTTCAAACTGGGAGGAGAATGAGGATGTCGAAAAAATTACTGATCGCCGCGATCATTGCGGCCATATCGATCACGGCCTCAACGGCCGGGTCGGCAAAGGAATTCATATATGGTTCCTGGGTAAGCGCTAAACACGGCGTGAACAAGGCGGGCCTTGCGCCCATGTTCAAGGCTGTTGAGGAAGAAACCAACGGCGCCGTGAAATGGAAATTGCTCGCCGGCGGCCAGGTGGTCAGCGCACGTTCAACCCTTGCCGGCATTCGCGACCGCATCGTCGATGCCGGATTGGTCATTCCGGTCTTCACGCGCAAGGATCTTAAGACCAACAACGTCGTCTTCGACATGCAGGCGTTTGGCGACGACCCGGTCGCCGTGGCAGGCGCATCGACCGAAGTCGTGATGCTGTATTGCCCGGAATGCCTGAAGGAATACAAGAAAAACAAAACCGTGTTTCTCGGCGGTTATGGCGTAACGCCATTCCAGGTCACCTGCAAGGACGACCTGCGGAAATTGTCCGATTTCAAAGGAAAGAAGATCCGCGCCGTCGGCGCGGGCAAGCGTTGGGTCAACGGCATGGGCGCCGTGCCCGTCGCCATGCCGCCCACGGAAGCCGTCACCGCCATGCAACGCGGCGCTGTTGACTGCGTGCTCGCCTCCATTTCCTGGCTCCGGTCATATGGCTATATCGACGTGGTCAAGACCTTTGTGGAATTCAACACCGGGTTCCCGCGCGCTGTCTGCGTCTTTTGCATCAATCGGGGGTCTTGGGACTCCATGACCGACAGCCAAAAACGAGTCATGTGGAAACACATGCCGGGCGTTTCGGCGCGATCCACAATCATCGGCTACATCGATGAAGATGTAAAAGTCAAAAAGCTAGCGATGGCGAAGGGAATTGAATTCGTCAAGGGCGGCGACGACTTCAAAAAGCGCATGGTGGCCCACAAGATAAGCGAACTCAAGGCGATTCCGAAAAGCATGAAGAAACTCGGTGTGAAAAATCCGGAGAAGCTTATCAATAAATTTCTGGAAATCTATCCGGAATGGGAAAAGCTTGCGATGGCGGCTCATAACGACGTCGACAAGTTCTCCGCCGCGCTGAACAGCCGGATTTACAGCAAGATCGATCCCACCAAATGGTAGGATAAAAACAAAACACCGTCGCGCGTTTCGTGACGTCGGGGGCGGGTTTGACCCGCCCCCGACAATATCAGATTTAAACCGGGGAGAGAATAATGGCGTCGAAAACATTGATCATCGCCACGATGGTTGGTGCCATGTCGATCATGGTCTCGACAACCGGGTCGGCAAGGGAATTCATATACGGATCTTGGGTGAGCCCAAAACACGGCGTGAACAAGGCCGGTCTTGTACCCATGTTCAAGGCTGTCGAGGAAGAAACCCACGGCGCCGTGAAATGGAAATTGCTCGCCGGCGGCCAGGTGGTCAGCGCGCGGTCAACCCTTGCCGGGATCCGTGATCGCATCGTCGATGCCGGGCTGGTCATTCAGGTCTTCACCCGCAAGGACCTCAAGATCAACAACGTCATTTTCGATTTGCAGGCGTTTGGTGACGACCCCGTCGCCGTCGCCGGCGCGGCAACCGAGGCCACCATGCTGAATTGCCCAGGCTGCATGAAGGAATATAAAAAGAGCAACACCGTATTCCTGGGTGCTTTGGGAATTACGCCGTTTTATTTGGCGTGCAAGGAAAAATTGACAACGGTTGCGGATTTCAAGGGAAAGAAAATTCGCGCTGTGGGCGCCGGCAAGCGTTGGGTCCATGGCCTGGGCGCGGTGCCCGTCGCCATGCCCCCAACAGAAGGCGTCACCGCCATGCAGCGGGGCGCGATTGATTGCTTGCTGGCGCCGATCGCCTGGCTTCGATCCTTCGGTTTCATCGACGTGGTCAAGCATTTCGTTGAGTTCAACACCGGATTCCCGCGTTCCATGTGCATCTTTTGCATGAACCGGTCTTCATGGGACTCTCTGACCGACGGTGAAAAACGCATCATGTGGAAACACATGCCGGGTGTATCCGCACGAGCGACGGTCATCGGTTACATCGAGGAAGATAAAGCGGTCAAAAAGCTGGGGCTGGCCA
>CALGIA010000146.1 GCA_937916005.1 uncultured Rhodospirillaceae bacterium | reverse complement strand
CCGGGTCAAAACCCCAAAACCCGCCTGCCGGCGGTCCGGCAAGCTAGCGTTTGGCGGTCAGGATCTCGTCGTAGACTGTGAGATAGTTTTCGACCATCACGTCGATGTCGAAATCACTTTCGGCGCGGGCGCGGGCGGATTTTCCCTGGCGGGTGATCTGGCCGGGATTGTCCACGTAATTTTTCAGAGTGTCGGCCAGGGCTTGCGGGTCGCCGGCGGGGGCCAGCGCGCCGGTTTCGCCTTCCGTGACCAGTTCCACATTGCCGCCGACGGCGGTGGCGATGACGGGCAGTCCGCTGGCCATGGCTTCCAGAATGGTGTTGGAAATGCCTTCGTTTCTGGACGGCAGGACGAAGATATCCATGGCGCGCATCAGGTCCGGGATATCGTTGCGGTCGCCCGGCAGCCAGGTCTGTTTTTCAAGACCGGCGTCGGTCAGCATGGCTTGGGCCTCGTCGCGCAGCGGGCCGTCGCCGATCATCATGAGCCGGATCCGGGCGGCGTCCTTCCCCAGCATCCGGTGTAACAGAATGAAGGCGGCGGCCAGATTGGTCTGGTCCTTGACGGTCTGCATGCGTCCGACCGTGCCGATGATGATGGAGTCGTCTGCGGCGAATCCCGGAATGGGCGGGGCTTCGCGTCCCCCCGCAGGCGGGTGAAACTTCGTGCAATCGACGCCGTTATAGATCTGGGTGATTTTGCGGGGTGGAATGCCGACCGTCCCGCCAAGCCAGGTTTCCAGATCCCGCGACACGGTGATGTAGCGGTCCACCAGGGGTGAGACCAGCTTGCGCAGTAAATTGTATTTCCGGTTATCGCCGGCGATTTCCAACACGTCGCGGCCGTGTTCGCCATGGACGATGCGTGGTCCGAAGAGGGGGCGGCCAGAAAAATATGCCGGCACGACCATATCGACGGCCGGCAGGTTCCGCGTATGCACCACCGCCGGGTCGAGGTTGCGCAGGACCCGCCAGAGCCGCAAATAGGCGCCGGGATCTTTGCCCCGGGTCTTGCCGAGCTCGATAATTTTCACGCCGGGCTGGGTGATGCGGTTTTGGAATTCATCGGCGTCGGCCAGGCAGATCACCGCATGGCGATAGCGGCCGGGCGGGGTGCGGTTGATCAGATTGACCACGCCGTTTTCCATCCCGCCGACGGCGAGGCGGAGAATCACGTGGGCAATCAGCGGGCTATTCTGTTTCTCCATAATGAGGCGGCTGCCTATGCCGTTTCCTCACTGATCAACCGGTCGAGAATGCGCGACGCCTGCAGCACGCCCCCATCGGCATTGATGTCGACCATGATGAAATCATCGGGCGCGGAATCGATGCTTTTCTGTTGCCGTTCGATGATGTCCACATCCTCGAAGAACGCGCCGCCGGTCGCCTTGCGCAGGAACGCCGTCAGATCCTCATCCTCCAGATTGAAATTCCGCGCGTGGTGCCAGAAGTAGTGGCAGGATTTTTCCGTCTCGGGCGTGATGCTGTGGTTCGAATACATGGTCATGCCCTGATCGCGATTGCCCTGGCGCGCACCGGTGCCGGCGGCGGCGCAGCCCACATCGATGACAACATGGCTCGGCGCGTTCCAGGTAATCAGTTGCCAGCGGTCCACTTCGCCGGTGATTCCGGCGGCCTTCTGGAACATGGGCGGCGGCGGGCCGTCCATGATCCAACGGTCCACATGAACCAGATCGCCGTCGCGCCGCGTCTCGACCGGGAAATCGGACACCGCCTCGGTGCCAAGGGTCGACGCGTGAACATATTGGACGTGGGACAGATCGAGCAGATTATCGACCAGCAGCCGATAGTCGCCGCCCACATGAAACCGGTCGCCCTGGGACACCCATTCCGGGTCGTCGTTCCAGTGAAAATCGGGGATCAATTTTTCATCGGCCTGGGCCGGGTCGCCCATCCATATCCAGATCCAGCGCCACTTCTCGATCACCGGATAGCTCCGGATGGCCGAGCCTGGTGGAACCGTGGATTGCCCCGGAACCTCGCGGCATCCGCCATCGCGCCCGAACAGCAGCCCGTGATAGCCGCAGCGGATGTTGTCGCCCTCGACGGTCCCATTGCTCAATGGAGCCGACCGATGGGAGCACCTGTCTTCCAGCGCGGCCGGCGCGCCGTCGGCATCGCGGAAAAACACCACCGGTTCGCCCAGCAATGTCCGGGCCAGGGAGGCGTCGCCCAACTCATGATTCCACGCCGCGACATACCAGCAGTTTTTCAGAAACATCAGCCTCTCCCGGATTTTGCGATCTGTTGGACGATGTAGGATGGCGCGATGGGCAGATCGGTAATGCGGATGTTGAAATCGCGCAGCGCGTCGTCCACGGCGGCCGCAATGGCGGCGGTCGCGGGAATTGTGCCGCCCTCGCCGGCGCCCTTGACGCCCAGCGGGTTGAGCGGCGTCGGCGATTCCATGTGGATGATCTCGATCGACGGGGATTCGGGCGCGCTGGGCAACAGATATTCGGCCAGCGTCACGGTTTGCGGTTGGCCGCCCTCGTCGAAATGCATGTGTTCGAACAGCGCATTCCCGACGCCGTGAATGGCCCCGCCCATCACCTGACCGTCGACGATCATGGGGTTGATCAGCCGCCCGGAATCATGGACCGCGATATAGTTGACGATTGTCACCGCGCCGGTCTCCGGATCCACCTCGGCCTCGACCACATGGGTTCCGTTGCAATAGGTCGGCATGGCGGGGCTGAAATTGGCGTTGGCGTCCAGCCCCGGCGCAATGCCGCCGGGCAGGGCGAAGCCGGGAATGCCCGCCAGCGCGCTGGCGATATCACCCAGTGAGACGGACATGTCGGGCACGCCCTTGACCCGGACCGCGCCGCCGATGATTTCCAGATCTTCTTCCGCCGCTTCCAGGATATGGGCGGCGACGGAAAGCGCCTTTTCCCGTACGTCGTTGGCGGCCACATGCACCGAAGACCCGGCGGTGACGGTCTGGCGGCTGGCGAAGGCGCCGAGACCCAGCGGCACGGTGCTGGTATCGCCGGCGACGACGGTGACATCGTCGGTTTCCAGCCCGAGCGCTTCGGCGCAGATCTGGGCCAGCGCCGTGCTGATGCCCTGGCCCTGGTCGGTCGCGCCGGTATAGACCGATACCCGGCCCGACGGGCTGACCCGGACGGTTGCGGATTCAAAGGGGCCGCGCCCGGTGCCTTCCACATAGTTGGCGATGCCGATCCCGAGATAGCGTCCGTTGCCGCGGGCCACCTCACGCCGGGTCTCGAAGCCGTCATATCTGCCGCGCTCCAGCGCCAGCGCCATGGCGGCCGGATAATCGCCGCTGTCATAGGTCATGGCCGCGCCGTCCCGGGTCGCCACCGGGGTGACATAGGGCATGGCGTCGGGTTGGATCAGGTTTCGCCGCCGGATTTCCGCCCGGTCGAGACCCAATTCGCGGGCCATGCGGTCCAGCATGCGCTCCATGACGAAGGTGCCCTGGGGCCGGCCCGCGCCGCGCACCGGCGTCACCGGGGTCTTGTTGGTCGCGACGACCGAAATGTTGAGCTCATAATGGGGCAGCACATAGGGCCCCAGCAGATTGGTTCCCGCATTATAGGGCAGGTTGATGCCATAGGGCGTATAGGCGCCGTGGTCATGAATCAGTTCGCCGCGCAGCGCGATCAGCTTGCCGTCCGCGTCACAGGCCGCTTCCACATCCCAGAACTGATCACGCTCCTGGGTGGTGGCGGTAAAATGCTCGCGCCGGTCTTCGATCCATTTGACCGGTCGCCCCAGCAGCATTGCCGCCAGGGGGATTACCGCTTCCTCGGAATAAAAAATGAATTTCGGGCCGAACCCGCCGCCCACATTGGGGGCCACGATCCTGAGCTGTTCCTCCGACCGGCCCAGCAGCTTGGCCAGGATGTCGCGGGACCGGTGCGCCATCTGTGTGCCGGACCAGACCAGAAGCATGTCGTCGACCGCATCGAAGCGCGCCGCGACGCCACGGCATTCCATGGCCTGACCGAGCCCCTTGTGTTGAAAGAAATGGTCATGAAAAACATGGGGCGCATTGGCCAATGCCGTGGCGCAATCGCCGTATTCCAGCGTAAGACGCCCGACGATATTATCCGGCGCGCCTGTATGGGCCGTGGCGGCGCCGGGTTTCATGGCGGCGCGCGCATCGCCGGCGGCGGGCAGGGGGTCATAATCGATATCGACCAACGCCATGGCGTCTTCCGCAAGATAGGCGTGTTCGGCAATCACCACCGCGACGGGTTCACCCACATAGCTCACCTCGTCCACGGCCAGGACATACGGGTCCAGTGACTGGCGGATCGCCGCCGACGGCTGCGCCACCGGCATGCGCATCATGGTCAGGTGGGGGGAAAGATCGTTTGCCGTGAAAACGGCGACCACGCCGGGCTGGGCTTTTGCGCGGGTGGTGTCAATGGCGCGGATCAATGCATGGGGGTGAGGGCTCCTGATGAAGGACGCATGCAGCATGTCGGGAAAATGAATGTCATCCACATAACGGCCACGTCCCCGCAGCAAAGCGGTATCCCCGTTTCGTTTGACCGGTGCGCCGATGACGCGAAAGGCGTTCGGTGTATGATTATCCAAGACAGAGGACCGTTGATGGCGCGGAAAGCTTCATGACTGCTCCGATATTGTGCTTGGGCTGCAGAATATCCGTTTCGCCTGTTTGGCGAAAGCAGCGATGGGACGTGCGGGCCTATGGGTTTTTGACGGTATGGAGTTTTTTCAGGGCATCCATGGAATCGGGGTCGAGGTGCCAGCCATGGACGACCTTGCGCGCGGTGTCGGGGGTGATCCGGTCATAGAACGCTACCG
>CALGIA010000145.1 GCA_937916005.1 uncultured Rhodospirillaceae bacterium | reverse complement strand
GAAGCTGATTTTGAGGCCGTACCGCTCAATTTCGGAGCGGCACAGAACAAGTCGGCGGACTATCTCAAGCTCAATCCCAAACACAAGGTGCCGCTGCTGGTCGTTGACGGGCAGACGCTGACCGAAAGCGCCGCAATCCAGATCTGGATCGCACGCAACTTCCCCCAGGCAAATTTACTGCCCAGCGATCCCTGGAAGGAGTTGCAGGCAATCTCCCTGCTGTCATGGTGCTCATCGGGTATCCACCCCTATCTAAGCCGGATAAACTCCCCGCCCCAGGTCTGCGACGTCCCCGATTCAGCGGACAGCGTCGTCAGCCATGCAGAAGGCTATTTGTCCGAAACTTTCGGGCTCGCGGACAATATGCTGGCCGGGCGGGAATTCTTTTTCGATCATTTCACGGCGCCCGACGCACATTTCTTCTGGTGCTGCCGCCGCGCCATGCAGTTCAAGATAGATCTGTCGGAATATTCAAACTGCTCAGCCCATTTCGAACGCATCAAGGGCCGGGCAAGCGCCCAAAAGCTGCTGGCGTATGAGAAGGAAGTCCAGGATATGTTCGCAAACGCGGCCTAGACCGGCCCAGGCCGGGCTACTCGGTCTTTTCCATCCGTAACGGTTCGCCCGTGGCGCCGCCGCCGGCGAGACGCCATTTATAGCGTTTGCTGTAGCGCTGCACGTCATGAGCTTGCCAGGCTTCCGGAATTTCTGATTCAGCCAGGCCCGTGGCGGCGGAAATTTCGGCGGCGCTGATGGTCTGCTGGTCGTTATGTTTGATCAGCCAGCAGATAGCTTCCCAGCCTTGGCGGTCGCCAATGTCGCTCGGCAGTTTTTCCACATGGCCTCTGTCGTCCGACGCGCCGGTGATCTCGACCCCGTTCCAGAACGCCACCCGGTCGGTGATCGATGCGGATTCCGCATAGGGTTCCGTGTAGGTCCAGCACGCGGCCGGATTGGTTTCGCCCCCGACTGAGATATCGAAATAGGTGGCGAATCCTTTCCAGTGGCAATAGGTTGGTTTGGCGTCGCGAGCATCGCTGAAATATTCCCAATTGACGGAGTCTTTCGGGAAATACGGATTGCCTTCGACCTGGGCGATATCATCGCTTTCGGCAAGGACCACGCCGTTCCACATCGCTTTCGCCATGATGTAACCCTTTCTCTTACTGCGACTTCTCTTACTGCGACAGAACCACGTTGAGGATCGAGCTTCTGCCGCCGTTGACCGCCTCCATGCATTCCTGCAATGCAGCTTCCAGATCAGCGGGGTCATCGACCCGCCGTCCATGAAAACCGAACGGCGCGCCGAGCTCGGTATATTCCGGGGCGTTCAGGGGCGAGCCGTAGAACTTGTCGTTCTGGGCCGCAACCCCGTCGGGATAATAGGTCCGGTGGTCGCTTTCCATGGCCTGATATTTGCCGTTATTCATGATCAGGATCAGGATTGGAAGCTTGGAGTCACGCGCCAGGGACAGGGCCTGGATGATCGGGTTGTAACAGAACGAGCCGTCACCGATGATCGCAACCACGGGCCGGGTCGGCGCGGCGAGCTTGATGCCGAGTGCAATACCGAGTCCCTGGCCGAGCCCACTGGGCACACGGAAATATTTCTGCGGATCGTTCCAGCGCAGATACTGATTCAGAAGCCCACGATGGGTAATGGTCTCATCGACGAAAATCGCGTCGTCGGGGAGCACCTTGCTCAATGTATCGAACAGGGTGATGGGATGAACCGGGCTGGTTTCACCCGCCTTGGCGATCGCCGTATTGTAGCGGTCCGTCAGCTTGGCATGGAAATCTTCTGCGCGGGTCATGCGCTGTTGAATCTTGGCTTTGTCGGGACCGGCCTTGCCGATGGCCTCCACCAGCATGCCAAGCGCCGCGATCGGATCGCCTTCCAGGTAATGACTCGCCTTGTGGTTCTGATAGACCATGTAGTCCTTCAGCGGATTGTCGTCGATCGAAACAATAGTAGCCTTGGCCGGGAATTTCGACGGCGGATACCACGGCATCCGGCAACGCACGAAAACCATCAGATCGGCTTCATCGAAATAGGGATCGATGTTGAAACCGTGATGCAGCTTATGATCTTTCGGGAAATTGGCGTAGTTGGCCGATCCGCCTTCGATCACCGGTATGCCGAGGGACTCGGCGAACTTAACCAGCGCCGCCATGCCGCCGGCTTCGCGGCCGATGGTGTCGGTGATGATCACCGGATTTTCCGCCTGAACCAGCATCTTGGCGACCGCGTCGATGTCGGCGGCGGTCGGGACTGTCTTGGGCGCGGGGGGGATTTCGCGCGGCCGCTCGGGAGGAGTCCATTGCTGGGTCATGTTTTCGATAGGAACCGTCAGATAGGTCGGACCCTGGGGCAGACGCTGAGCGATCTGTCCGGTACGCAGGAAACTTTCATAGAGGGTTTCAGGGCTCGGCACCTGAAGGCTGAATTTCACCAGTGGTTCCATCAGCCGGCGCGGACTGCCCGGGATACTCAACGATCCCATCCACTGGGCGCCGGGATTGAAATCCGGCTGCTCCCCATAAGTCAGGGATTCGCCGGATATGATGACCATGGGAATTTCGAAAATGCCGGCGCCGTGAATGCCGTTGGCGCCTTGAAGCGGCCCGACCCCGGCATGGAGCATTACCGCCTGCATGCGGCCGGTGACCATGGTGTAGCCAATCGCCAGATCAACCGCGAGGGTCTCATGCATGCACGACAGATAGATCGGCCCGTCGTTATGCTCGACTTCCTGGCGCGCCAGGGCCTCCCACACGGGACCCCATTCCGAACCGGGCGACGCCATGATGTAATCGATGTTCAGGTCGCGAAACGCCTGAAGAATTGCCTCGCCGCCATGGAGCGTATTATCCACTTGATCGGTCCCTTCATGAATTTGTCATTCAAATTTCCATCGCAATCCCGGCTGAGTCAAGAACCGCCATTTCGCGTGGCCACTCGCGCCGAAAGCGGTTATGATTTGAACCATGTTCTTGTACCCAAAATCTCGAAAACGGCCGGCCCATTTTGGTCCGTTTCCGCTTGAATCCCTGCCCCGCGATCCTTCGATTGTCGCCCTGGAAAGCAAGCGAACGCCCCGCGCTTCTGAACGGCGAACATCCCGCAACGATCTTCTGACCGTTGCCGTCGATCGTTACAGCGATGTGTATTCCCAATTTGTCAACGGTGATGTGGCCGCCCAGATCGCCCCCCTGCCCGACGATCTGGATCGGCGTTCCATCGATGCCAAGGGCATCTGCTATTTCATGGATGCCAGCCAGGTCGGCATCTGCCGAATGCCCCAGAACGCCTGGCTTGATAGGGCGACGACGGAAGACCACGGACACGCCATTGTCATTCTCGTCGAGCATGGTCGGGTTCCGGAAACCGGCAATCTGGCCCATCCATGGGTTGCGCCAGCGGTGGAAGCCACGTCGGACATGCGGGCCGCGGAAATCGCCGCCCTTGCCGCGGGCCATATCAGACAGATGGGATTTTCCGCCCGCATTCATTTCGCCGGACATGAAACCGTGGACCGCGACATGCTTGCCGTTCTGGCCGGGCTCGCCATCCGGGATGGCGACGACATCATAAACCCCTATCTGAATGACCGGTTCTCTCTGGCGGTTGTGACCACCGAATATGAATTGGCCGTTGACGAACCGTTGAGCCGAAAAGCCGCCAACGTGCCGAGCCTGCGCTATTGGTGGGGCCATAACGGCGCGCCGTCCGGACGGGAACGCAACCGCCGCGCCAAACGCCGGTCCGATCTCGGCCCCTACGCCATGGAAACCGTGCGCCGGGTCGACCGTCCGACAACGCTCATCATCGATGACGAGGTGCCGAGGGTTCCCAAGCGCGCCGCTTTTTTCGAACGCGCCCTGCACGGCGATCTGGGCGACAAGGCCAAGGGCGCGCGCACGCGGTTTTCGTTCAAACATCCCGTGTCGTGGAGCCAGCTCGGCGTGATCCGAACCATGGTGCCTTTCCAAAATGGCGACACCGCCGAAAATGTGGACCAAAGCGCCTATGACGACCCGGCGGCCAACAGCCGGGCGCTCAAATCCCTGTCCTATTTCCTGGGCGCCGACATGGCCGGGATTTGCGAAATACCCGACTATGCCTGGTATTCCCACACCGAAAACGGCGAAGAGATCATCCCCTATCATAAATACGCCGTCGTGATGCTGATCGATCAGGGGTTCGACACCATGGAAGGCGGGTCCGGAGACGACTGGATTTCCGGCGCCCAATCCATGCGGGCCTATCTGCGCGGCGCGGAAATTGCGGGCGTCATGGCGGAAGTGCTGCGCGGCGAAGGCTATTCATCTTGCTCCCAGACCAATGCGAAAAGCGACGTGCTGCATATTCCGCTGGCCATGTGGGCCGGGCTGGCCGAGCTCAGCCGGATCGGGGAACTGACCCTGAACCCGTTCATCGGTCCGCGCCTCAAGACCGTGGTCATGACCACCAACATGCCGTTGGAGATCGACAAGCCGATCGATTTCGGGCTGCAGTATTTCTGCAATAACTGTCTGAAATGCGCCCGGGAGTGCCCGTGCGATGCGATCCCGTGGGGCGACAAGGTGGTCTTCAACGGCTATGAAATGTGGAAACCCGATGTGGAACGCTGCGCCCGTTACCGGCTGACCAATTCCAAGGGGTCGGCCTGCGGACGCTGCATGAAGACCTGCCCGCTGAACAAGGTGGTCGATGCGGACGGCCCCATCCTGACCCGCATTGCAAGCTGGTGCGGCATCAACGCCATGTGGCTGAAGCCGGTTCTGGTACCGCTCGGCGTCTGGCTCGACGATGTGCTGCAGAACGGCAAGCGCAACCCGTTGAAGAAATGGTGGTTTGACCATGAGATTATCGACGGGATTACGGTGGAGCCAAAAGCCGGCACCAATCAGCGCGACATTGACCCGAAACGTAAGCTGGACCCGTCGAAGCAGAAAATGGCCTATTACCACGCCGACATGATGCCCGCCCCCGATGCGCCGTCCGCCGTGCCGGTCAACCGCAAGGAAGCGCTGGCCGCAAAAACCAAGCTGGAAACGCCGGACCAGGCGCGGAGCCGTATTGCCAAGGGCGGCCCAAAACCGGATCATTACACACCCACGCCGCCGGTCGGCGACGGCGAAGGTAATAAAGAGGCGGCCACCAGCCCTTACTTTACGAAATAACGAACCGAAACCGGGAGCATAAGACATGGATGTCCGCGCCGCCGTTGCACATGAAGCGGGAAAACCACTGACCATCGAGACCGTGCAGCTTGAAGGTCCCAGAGAGGGCGAGGTGCTGGTCGAGATCAAGGCGACCGGGATCTGCCATACCGATGAATTCACCTTGTCCGGGTCCGATCCGGAGGGGCTGTTTCCGGCCATCCTGGGTCATGAGGGCGCGGGCGTGGTGATCGATACGGGGCCGGGCGTCACGTCGTTGGCCAAGGGGGATCACGTGATCCCGCTCTATATTCCCGAATGCCGCCAGTGCAAATCCTGCCTGTCGGGCAAGACCAACCTGTGCACGTCGATCCGCGAAACCCAGGGCCAGGGTGTGATGCCCGACGGGT
>CALGIA010000144.1 GCA_937916005.1 uncultured Rhodospirillaceae bacterium | reverse complement strand
ACCGCGCCGATCGCGCCGGAAGCCGCGGTGACCAGCACCGTGTCTCCTGATTTCACACGGCCGATTTCGCGCAAACCGAAGTAGGCGGTTAGCCCGGGCATGCCGAGGATGCCGAGCGCGGTGCTGACCGGCGCCAATGTCGGGTCGATTTTGCGCATTCCCGAACCGTCGGACAGGCCGAAATCCTGCCAGCCGGTGCGGCCTTCCACCATATCCCCCACGGAATAATCTGGATGACGGGAAGCGGTGACCTCGCCGACCACGCCCCCGACCATGACCTCGTCGAGCTCGACCGGCGACGCATAGGACCGCTCATCGCGCATCCGCCCACGCATATAAGGGTCAAGCGACAGATACAGCGTCCGCACCAGCATCTCCCCCTCACCCGGTTCGGGAACGGGGGACGTGACCAGTTTGAAATCCGTGAGCTTGGGCAACCCGTCGGGCCGCGCGGTCAACAGGATCTGCCGGTTTTCGGTCATGCCGAATCTCCTTCGGCTGGCTCGACCCGCCAGTCCAGTGTCTCACCCGCGCCGAACGGAACAATTTCCTCGTCGGGTGGGGGGAGCGCGATGGTCTCGGGCACGCTCCACGCGCGTTTGGCCAAGGTGATACTCCCCTGATTGAGGGGCAGATCATAGAATCGTGCGCCAAATTCCGACGCAAACCCTTCCAACCGGCCAAGCGCGTCCTCCTCATCAAACACCTGGGCGTAGCATTCAAGGGCCGTCGGCGCGTTGAAGATGCCGGCACAGCCACAGCCGGCCTGTTTGGCGGCGATGGCATGGGGCGCGGTATCGGTGCCGAGAAAAAAGCTCTGATCGCCTGAGGTGGCCGCCGCACGTAATGCGAGCCGATGCCGTTCCCGCTTGGCAACCGGAAGACAGAACATATGGGGCCGCATGCCGCCATCGAACAGGGCATTCCGGTTGATCATCAGATGATGGGGGGTGATGGTCGCCGCCACGTTGGAGCCGGCCGCCGCGACGAATTCCACCGCGTCCTCCGTCGTGACATGTTCGAGGACCACCTTGAGACCCGGCATATCGGCGAGCAACGGCGCCAGGACCCGCTCAATAAATACAGCCTCGCGATCAAAGATATCAACCGCCGGGTCGGTGACTTCGCCATGAATGAGAAGAGGCATGGACATCCGCTGCATCCGTTCCAGGGCCGGGCGAATGCGCGCCAGATCGCTGACCCCGAACTCGGAATTCGTGGTCGCGTGGGCCGGGTACAGCTTGGCCGCCACAAAGATTCCGTCGCCATGGGCGCGCGCCAGCGCATCCGCGTCGCAATCATCGGTCAGATAGCACGTCATCAGCGGTTCGAATGACGCCCCGTCGGGAAGCGCCGCCAGAATGCGTGCGCGATAATCGAGCGCGGCTTGAGCCGTGGTGACCGGTGGGATCAGATTGGGCATGACGATGGCCCTGGCAAAGCACCGCGCCGTATAGCCCGCCACGCGCCCCAGCATCGCCCCGTCACGGAGATGGGCGTGCCAATCGTCGGGCCGGCGGATGGTGAGCGTGTCGGGGGCTGTCGTCACGATGCCCCCAACCGCGACCTATTCACCATAGAAAAACGCAAGTGTGCGCATTTATTCATCGTCGAAAAACGCAAGTGTGCGCATTTCGATGCTTTCGCGGGGCGGCGCGCCGGCTGGTGTGTTCGGGTCCTGGAAAGCGGAGTGGGCGACAAACCGGGACCGGCCGTCCTGGGCGGAATCATAAACCTTGAAGACCAGGGCTTCGTCGCGCGCCATTTTCGGGAAATAGAACCATTCATGGTCCGGATTATAAACGATCTGATAGGTCTCTCCGACCCGGTCCGGATAACGCCGCTCGGACGCGATAAGATCGCCATCGGCCAAAGTACGCGCATCGCAAATCGCCAGCGGGTTTGATTCAATTGGATTGCGGATCGCGCGCCAGACCTGAACGACGGCGAACCGGTGCTTGAGCAGTTCTTCGGCTTCATCGGCGGGAAGCAGATCGCGCACGCGCTGGGGGCCGGACCATTCGGTATAGTCGTTATGGACCGACAGGACCGGTTCACGCACCAGCCTCTCCTCGCGCGTGGCCTGATCGCCCGACCGGACCGTATGATCGAACACCAGCACGCGCGATGCGCCGGTGCGCCCCTTGACCAGCTTTTCGACTTCCGGGTAATAGACCGCTTTGACTTCGTCCGAATCATAAAAATCGGTCATCGCGGTGGGATGATCGACGAAGACGAAACCCTGGGTATCGATGTCGAACTCGGCGCGGCGCGCCCGCCCGTCATGCATGACGACGTCACGATTTTCGCGCTTGCCCGTGCGCTTGCGGTCCATATTGCCCGGGCCCATGGTCTCATTGACCGGCTTTTCGCCCGTATCGATGGCATAGCTCAAAGTCGCTGTGAAGCTGTTGGCTTGTGTCATGGCTGAACCCTCTCACGGACTATCCGCAGTTTTCAGCCTGAAATTTATGCCGCCAGGGGTCGGCCCGCAACCAATAACCTACAACTTGCCGACGGCGCGCAGCATGAAGACATTTTCCGTGTAATCTGAACCGGCGGCGTCTGAGTTGCGCCGGTCGAAATCATAATCGAGCCGGATGTCCAGATTGCGGTTCACGAAATATTTGGCCCCGGCGCCAAAGCGCAGATACTTGTCTTCGCGGGAAATTCCTTCGAAATCCTGATACCCAAACCCGGCCCGTGCGGAAAGGATCAGGTGGCGCAGCAATTCATGATCGACCGCGATGTCGAAATCAGTATCAAAGGTGCCCGACGTGCTGCTCTGCGTGGTCTCGGAGATCGTGCGGGTCAATACGAGACTTACGGTCGTCAGCTCGGTCGCGTTCCAGGTCAGATCGGCGCCGAATGTCGCGCCGTCGATGGTCGCCAGGCGGGAATCAATATAATCGTGGGATATATAGCCCGCAAAGATATCGCCATATGTTACGCCCGACAAATCGAGCCTCACGCCGGCGACCATTTCATAGCCGTCGGATCCGCGTTTGAACCCCAAATCATCAATGCTGTCCTGATAGGAGGTATCGTTGAGATTGACGCGCAGGAAACCCTGATATCCGGGGACGATTTCATAACCGCCCCGTAGAGTAACATTGATCCGGTCCCGGTCGCGATCGTCCTGATTGCTCACGGCGCCGTTGACCACGACGTCATCGAAATCATAACGCAGAAGCATGGCGCGCGCCGATATCGCAAAGCGGTTGAACCGGTTGAAGATGCCTATTTCAGAGGTCACAAGGGAATATTCGCCGGGCTCGTTGCCGCCGGCGTCGTCGTTCGACGCGCGGCTTTCATGCAGCGCCTGATAGAGGAATTTTCCGGACAAATAGGTGTCGCGCAGCGCGTCGAACCGGCCACTGGCGCCGATTTGATAATCCTGGAAATTCTCGTCGCTATTGCTCGCGTATAACGCGACATCGGCGCTGGCGTGGACGGCCAGGGAATGACGGGTCCAGTCGGACTTGACGATAATCGCCGGCGCGATATCGGTGATCAGATCATCGCGCGTGCTGCTTTCGCTCGCTAAAATATTATCGTCATAGGTTTCCGAAACCGAGATCGTGGACAGAATCATGAAACCGCCGGACCGGATGCCGACGGCGTCCGTTTCGGGTCGCGGGCGGTCCTGCACCGTGGTGAGGCGATTTTCCTTTTGAGCCCACGCCACATGGCCGGTAAAAACCGTGCAAAGCGCGACAAACACCGCGATGATTGAGGCCGGGACTAAACGCATTCGATCAATTTCCATTCGATTAGGAACGTGGTGGTTATCGCAGGGCTGGGTTGGGCAAATCCGGATTGTTCACAGATTGCATATGCATTCACAATGCTTCGCAAGTTGAAGTGGGATTCATGAAACATTCCGTGAAAATTCTTGACTGAACATATTCCACCACACAGAAAGGGAAGACTTT
>CALGIA010000143.1 GCA_937916005.1 uncultured Rhodospirillaceae bacterium | reverse complement strand
GCGCGATTGCAGCGCATCGTGCCCGCGCCCCTGGTGGCCCTGCTGGCGGGCGCGTTGGCCGCCTATTTCCTGCTGCCCGGCGCGCCGATCCTGGGGGACATCCCGACCGGGCTGCCGGGTATGATCACGCCGGTGTTCGATGTGGACAGGCTGCCCGACATGATCACGGGCGCGCTGGTGCTGGCGCTGCTGGGCACCATCGACAGCCTGCTGACGTCTTTGATCGCCGACAGCGTGACCCACAGCCACCATGATTCGGACCGGGAACTGATCGGTCAGGGCATCGGCAACGCAATCGCCGGGCTGTTCGGCGCCATTCCCGGTGCGGGCGCCACCATGCGCACGGTGGTCAATGTGCGGGCCGGCGGACGCACACCCATATCGGGCGCGCTTCATGCGCTGGTTCTGCTGGCGATCGTGCTCGGGCTGGCCGCGCTGGCCAAATATATCCCCCACGCGGTGCTGGCCGGGGTGCTGCTCAAGGTCGGTATCGATATCATCGACTGGGGCTACATCAGGCGAAGCTGGCACGCGCCCCGCGCCGGCGTTCTGTTCATGATCATCGTGCTGCTGCTGACCGTGTTCGTCGATCTGATCACGGCGGTGGGAGTCGGGATCGTGCTGGCCAGCCTGCTGTTCGTCAAGCGCATGGCGGATCTGCAGCTCGATAACATCCGTATGATCACCAACGGGTCGGACGGCGCATCGCTGACCGCGGAAGAAGCCGAGGTTCTGGACCGGGCCGAAGGCCGCGTGGTGTTGTACGAACTGGGCGGACCGTTCAGCTTCGGCGTGGCGCGCGGCATGGCCCGGCTGCTGGGCGCGGCGGACCATTACGGCGCGCTGGTGCTGGACCTGGAAAAGGTCCCGATGATCGATACCAGCGCCGGGCTGGCCCTGCAGGATGTGGTCCAGCAGGCGCTGGCCCTGGGCAAGCCGGTGTTCGTGGTCGACATGTGTCCGAGGGTGCGCGAGACCCTGACCAAGCTGGGCGTGACGCGGCTGCTGTCCGACGAACGCACATCGGGAACCCGCCTCCAGGCCCTGAAATCGGCGGCCGAACTGACGGCGTAGTTGCGGTGTCAGACCGTCAGATAATCGGGTCCCCGGGTGCTTTCGGCCCATTGATACAGACCCCCATTGGCCGATTGCCAGTTGGGCGTTGCTTTCATGCGGTCGTACCAGGCGACGATGTTGGGATAGGCGCTGAATTTGCAGCCGATCAATTCGCCGATGGAAACGAACCCGGATGCGAGATAATCGGCAATTGTCCTGGTTTCGCCGCAGAGCCACGGCGTGCCCTGACCCAGCATGTGATCGTTCAGGATTTTTAGAAAACGCTCCGCCTGGGTCTTTCCCGCGGCGGTCTGTAATTTTTGCGCGGCCTCGTCCGGCAATTTGCAGGACTCCAGGATCTGCGAATACACCAGCCCGTACCCGAACGTGCGATAGAAATTGGTGTTGAACCAGTCCATCGTCTCATTGACGCGGGCCCTGGCTTGCGGATCCGTGGGATAGGAAGCCGAACCGGATTTTTCCGCCAGATATTTCAGAATGGCGGAGCTTTCGACCAGCCGGAAATCGCCATCTTCCAGAACCGGCACGAAATTGCTCGGATTGATTTTGGTGAAAGCTTCGCCGTACTGCTCTCCGGCCAGGATATCGATGATCTGTTGTTCAACGTCCAGCCCCTCGTCGGCGATGAACATCATGATCGGACGGCAGGTTGTCGAAACCGGATGCTGGTAAAGCTTCATTTCGTTCCCCTTGGTTATCCGCGCTGCCATTGGGCGGCGCTATCTAGATTAAATCATCGTCGATCCCGTTTCCGCCGCCCCCGTTCCCATATCCGCGCGACCGATGGGGGATCACTCGAAAGTGACGGTTCCGGTCCAGCTGCGCTTGCGTCTGGCCAGCCGGTCATTCACCTCTTCGCCCTCCCGATCATGTGATGCCGTGTCGGTCCGGGACCAGGGGAATCCGTCGATCATCCGCACATCGACGAGACCGATCGCAGCGCCGTCGATCTCGCTGGTCACCACCGGGACCGCGCCGCAGTCCCGGCACACATAGAAATCGGCGGTGCGATGCCCGAACCTGTATTTGTTTAGTTTTTCCGCCGCGCCGACCGTAATGCGTAATTCCCCATCGGGATCGGACGTGGAGATGCGGCCGTGCCGGAGGCAGAACCCGCACTGGCATTCCCTTTTGGGAAGTTCGGAATCCGTCTTGTCGGTGGCGAACACGAAGCTGATGTTGCCGCAATGGCATGATCCGCGAAGCTGCCTTTTCATATGCGTCATTCCAAATCAAATACGCACTTTTGGTCCTTATTCATCCCGCTCAGGCGCCGGCTTGCTCCACCGCCATCAACTCGTCGACCAGATGATGGGCCAAGGTGATGCCCCGGTCCGCATTGATGTTGTTGCCCATTGCGCCCGGCGCGTCCGATTGAATCAATTCGTGCTGGATTTTGAGCACGCCCGAATCTTCCTCGAAGGTGCGGATGAGCGCTTCATGGATATCCCGGGTCATGTCCTCGTCATCCTGGGCGAAGTGACGCGACAGACCCCAGAAATAATGCATGGTGTCATCGGTCTCCGGCGTCAGCGCGTTCATGACGACCCATTGAAGCCCCTTGTCGAAATCATTGGTCCCCGTCGGGACCGCGCGGGCGTCGATCCAGATATAGCAGGGCGGCTCGAAGCGCACGAACTGGTAACGGTCGATATTGCCGCCGAAATCCACCACCTTTGAAAACAGCGGCGGCGCGGCGCAATCGCGCACGATCCGGTCGACCAGCACCGCGCCGTTCTCGCGCCGCGCCTCAATCGGCGCCTCGACAAGTTCAGCCTGGCCGATGGTTTTGGTATGAACATAAGTCTCATGGGTGAGGTCGAGCAGATTGTCCACCACCAGCTGGTAATGGCAATCGAAGCCGCGGCTGTCGTCCGAGCAGGTCCAGCCCGGCTTGTCCATCCAGTGAAAATCGGGGATCCGGGCGGGGTCTGCTTTTTCCGGCTCGCCCATCCAGCCCCAGACCATATTATGCTTTTCGACCAGCGGGACCGGCTTGGCGCACATCTGGGCTGGGATTTTTTCCTGGCCTGGAATGTCGACGCAGACGCCATCCGGGTCGAAGGCCAGCCCGTGATAGTCGCAGCGCACGTTGTCGCCGATCAGCGAGCCCGCCGACAGCGCATATCGCCGATGGGGGCACCGATCGGGCAGCGCCACGGGCCGTCCGTCCTCGGTGCGGTACATGACATAAGGCTCGTTCAGCAGATAGCGCTGCATCAGTTCGCGACCGAGCTCTTCGGTCCGGGCCACCACATACCAGTGATTGCGCAGATACATGACGAGTTCCTTCCGTTTCGTATTTGTACGATGCGTTTCGCCATGATTTAGCCACGGAGGACCGGGTGGCGACAAGCCCTATATGAACGACCCGATCAAACGAGAAACATCACGATGAACCCAAGGGCCGTGATGCCCGCAACGATGGCGTGAAACACATCGTCTTTTCGGTCTTCCCGGCGGTCCGCGTTGTCGTTGAAATTCATGGCGGCGCATAATACGCAACAGGGGCCGGTCAATTGATGGTCCATAACGATCTCCTGATTTGTACGGCCGAATATTCGCGGCCGGATTGTCGCCTCATTCCGTTCAGGCGTGCCAGGGCGTGTAATCAGCGGAATGGATTTGACGCATCAGTTCCGCATGGTCGGGCGCCAGCGTGCGCAGTTGTGAACGCTCCCGGTCGACAATTTCCAGAAATTCCCGGAAGTCGTCGTCGGAAACGACGCTTCCGATCGGGTACTTGATGCCGTCGAAGAACCCCTTGCCGGCCAGGACGTAAATGTAGCTCCATTCGTTGAAGATGCTGTAGGGCCCGTCCCGGTCATACGGGCTTGGCAACTTGCATCGCCACAGGGCAAGTTTCCGCGCCAGGGAGTCGGGCGGCGGGACCTCATGCCGCACCGCGCGCCAGAACGGAGTGTCTTCGCGGTTCGACAGATGGTAGTGGAGCGAGATGACGTCGCGGATCTCCTCATACAGGCCCGAGGTCATGTGATTGAAACGGTCGGCGAGGGCGGGGCTGACCTGCTTGTCGGGGAAATATTCGGTCAGCCAGTAGATCGCATTTTGCACGAAGTGCAGCGCCGTCGCCTCGAGCGGCTCGACGAATCCGCCGGAGAGCCCGATGGAGACGCAGTTATTGACCCAGTTGCGCCGCAGCCGGCCGACCTCCATGGGGATGATCCGCATTTCGTCCGCGCTGTGCCCCCCGCCGATAAAGCGGAGAAACTCATCCATTGCCTGATCGTCGCTGGTGTGGGCGCTGGAATATACGTAGCCCATGCCCCGGCGTGAATATAACGGAACCTTCCAGACCCATCCCGCGGAGAGGGCGGTCGCCGAGGTGAAAGGCTCGATCCGTCCCTGTTCCTCATCCAGATAGGGGATTTGGGCGGCGATCGCCCGGTCGCACAGCAGATGTTCGTTGAACGGGATAAACGGCTCCCGCATCGCCTTGCGGCTTACCAGCCCCTGAAAACCGGAACAGTCCAGCACGAACTCGACCGGAATGTCGCCGCGCTCTTCCAGGGTAAGCCCGGTGACGAACCCGCGCGAATCCAGGGTCACGTCGACCACCTCGTCGGGGATGAATTCGACGTCCATGGCGATGGAGAATTTCTTCAGATAGTCGGCAAACAGCGTTGCGTCGAGATGATAGGCATAGGAGACGAAGCCTTCGTAATCCTCGCTGTCGAGGCCGCGCGGCGCCTTGAGGTCATCAAAAAATACCGACCCGGGCGTCAGCATTTCCGCCATTTTCGGGACCGGCCCGGCCTGCGCCCGGTTCAAATAATGATAGGCGGGCGACTGTCCATAGACGCCGCCAGGTGCGAAAAATGGATGGAAATAGGTGCCTGGATCGCCGTTGGCATCCTGGTTCCAGCCGACGAATTTAACGGCGGTTTTGAGTGTGCCGTTGCAGCTCTTGAGGAAATCCTTTTCGTGAATATCCAGATGCTTCAACGTATTTCGGAAGCTTGGCGTGGTCGCTTCGCCGACGCCGATGCGCGGGATACGGGGTGATTCGATGACCGTGATACGAACGTCCGGGCCCTGGTTGCGACGATTCAGAAGGCTCGACAACAGGGCCGCAGACAACCATCCCGCCGCCCCGCCGCCCACGATGGTAAGATGGTCGATCCGATTATTATCCATACTCAAACATGCCCATTGTCCGTTCAGTCGTCCGGCGCGGTGACCTGGTTGCGCGCGCCGATTTTGTATAGCGGGTATTTCTGGTTTCGTAAAATCCCCGGCGGGTCCCTGTCCTTGGCGATGGCGGCAATGCCGTCGCGCAGCAGGCGGCGGAACATCACCACGCCCCTGTCGGACGTTCCCAGATGTTCGCGGGCGTGGTTCACGATGGGGCCCTGGCCGACCTGCGCTTCCCAGTCATCGGGGCGGCGCTGGCGTTCCACGTAATCCCGTACATAGGGCTCCGTCGGCTGATAGGCGGCGCCCCGCGCGCCCCTCGGGCGCATCTCGATATGAAACCCCATGGTATGGGTATCGTCGACCGGCACCCACCAGCCGACCATGCGGGCCGGTTCGGTTTCGCTGTCCGGGTCCGTGCCGTCCACGGTTGGCGGCGGGATCGACCGGGCGGTCGGCACGATCACCTCGCTGATGCGGATAAAGCGGTTGCCGTTGGGCAGGGTGGCGTCGCGGATATATTGCACGCCATGTCCGGTCGACTGGAAATCCAGATCGGGCCGGGCGGCATAGGCGTCGGTAAAATTATGAACGCCCCGGTCCCAGGTGTGCAGCACGAAGGTATGCCACCCGTCGATGCCGTTTTCCTGAAGCTGAAGCCAGTTGCAGTCGGCGATCTCTCCCCTTGTATAATTGCGATAGGCGATGTGGTCGCAATCATCCCGCTCCAGAACGTCAAACACCGGGAAATCCGGGATTTTGTCCGGCGGCCCCATATAGGCGAAGACCAGCCCGCGATATTCCCGCACCGGGTACCAGGGCTGGCGGACCTTGTCCTTGTAGTCGCTGCCGGGCGGCTCGGCGGGCTGGTCGAGGCAGCGCCCCTCGGCGTCGAAATACCAGCCGTGATAACAGCACCGAATGCCGTCATCATCGATCTGTCCGAATTCCAGCGACGCGCCGCGATGGATGCAATGGGCATAGAGCAGGCCGGGCCGGCCGTTCCGGTCGCGATATCCCACCAGATCCTCGCCCATGACGCGGATCCGTCTGGGCAGATCGTCAAGCTCCGCCGACAGGCAGACCGGCTGCCAGTAGCGCCGCAGCAATTCGCCCATGGGCGTGTTGAGACCAACCCGGGTCAGGGTCGGGTCTTCGTCCGGGAGATTTCCGATGCGTCCGTATCCGGACCCGTCGCCGCCGCCATCGTTCATGCTGTCGTCCTTTTGCCCAAACCGCGCTTTGCCTATAGTGCTTTGCCTATAGTAAGGACCATCGCAAATCAGAGGGACCAAATAAATGAGCAAAATCAAGATTTATGGCACGCCGGCATCGCGCGCCTATCGCACGCTGTGGATGGCGGAAGAGTTGGGGATCGATTACGAAAACATCCCGGTGGATTTCAAGAAGGGCGAAACCCGGACCCCGGAATATCTCGCCATCAATCCCAACGGCAAAATACCGTCCCTGGGCGACGGCGATCTGGTGCTGTGGGAATCCATGGCGATCAACCTGTATCTGGCCAGGAAGTATCCGGGCCCGCTGACCCCGTCCAGTCTGGAAGACGATGCGCTGGCGACCCAGTGGAGCATCTGGGGCGTGCTGGAGCTGGAAACCCCGCTGGTGACCATCCTGTTCAACCGCTTCATGCTGCCCGAAGACAAGCGCGACGAAGCGGCCGCCGCGAAGGCGGAACAGGCAGCCCAGGCGCCGTTCAAAGTCATCAATGATATCCTGGGCAGCCGCGACTGGCTGGTCGGCGATGGGTTCTCGGTGGCTGATCTCAACGTCGCCGGGGTGGTGTCGGTGGTGCGGCGCATCAATTTCGATCTGTCGGCCTATCCAAACGTGGATCGCTGGCTGGAACGCTGCATCACCCGCCCGGCGGCGGTGGCGGCGGGCAAGCTGCGCGCGGCAGCCGCATGACCATATAGGTAATAATTGCTAATCCCATATCAGCGTCGATCCAGCGCGGACAAAAAAGGCGGGGGTTTTATCCCCCGCCCTTTTTTAAACGCCCGTCAGCCTATTCGGCCGCCACGCTGTCGGTCTCCAGCAATGACGCCACGTAGTATTCCTTGCGGATCAGGTTGGCGTGAAATTCTTCTTCGAAATTCGACACCACGGAACCGGTGACCCGTTCGTCGGCCAGCAGCACATCGCTCCACGCCTGAACCAGCGGGAAGTTTTTCAGCAGGCCGGTTTTCAGCACCCGGTCGGCGACTTCGAAACGCTGCAAAAACGGCGCATAGGCCGCATCGACCAGGCTGAACTTGTCGTCATTGAAGAACGGCCCGTCATTGCCACGCGCGGCCAGCGCGTCTTCAACCCGCTGGATGTAAACCTTGGAGTTTTCAAGCCCGGCTTCCATGTCTGCACGGGTTTTTGTGTAGTAGATCCCGTTCAGCGCCTTGGAGAAATCGGGCGTGAAATCGGTCCACGCCCGGTTGCGCGCCCGTTTGATGGGGTCGGCCGGGTGCAGCCTGGGCTCGTTGGTTTCCTCCAGATATTCGGCGATGGCGTTTGATTCGAACAGAATTTCATCGTCGACCTTGAGGACCGGAACCTTGCCGTGGGGCGATATTTCCAGGAACCAGTCGGGCTTTTCCCGAAGGTTGATATAGGTAACGTCGAACTCTACGTTCTTAACACGCAAAACAATCACGGCGCGTTGAACCCAGGGTCAGGTAAATGAGCTGATCAGGTGATATTTATGTACCACTGCGGGCTCTCCTCTGTTTGTGGAAATGATATGGTCATACATAATGATATGGCGCGCCGGGGCGTTAGTCAAAACACACCGCATCAAAAAAGATCATACTATCCATGGATTATACGAATTTAGGGCGGACGGGGCTTCGGGTCGGGGTCGCGGGGCTTGGGTGCGGCGGCAGCTCCCGGCTGGGGCTGGGCGTCGGCGGCGACATGGCGGGGGCCGTCGATCTCGTCCGGCGCGCAATCGATCTGGGCGTGAATTTTCTCGATACGGCGAATAGCTACGGCACGGAAGAAGTGCTGGGGCGGGTTTTGGCGGAAATTCCGCGGGATTCGGTGGTGATTTCCACCAAATTCAGCGCCCACAAAGGCAAACGCCTGATCCCCGCCGCCGAAGTGGTGGCCGGCCTGCATGAGTCGCTGCGCATCATGGGGTGCGATTGCATCGATTTGTTCCAGCTTCACGGCGTGTCAATCAATTCCTATGATCACGCGGTGGGCGAATTATGGCCGGCGTTGATGCTTGAGCGCGACAAGGGCAATGTCCGTCATATCGGCATTACCGAAACCGCGCCCATGGATCACGAACAAGTGATGTTGGGCCGCGCGCTGGATGACGATTGCTGGGACGTGATGATGCTGGCCATAAATTTGATGAACCACAATGCCTGCGCCGACCTTCTGCCGCGCGCGGTGGAAAACAATGTCGGCGCCCTGGCCATGTTCGCGGTGCGGTCCCTGTTCAGTTCGCCCGACCGGCTGCGGGCCGGCATGGTCAAGCTGGCCGACGACGGCAAGATCGACCGCGAGCTGGCGATGGGTGACGGGCCGCTCGATTTCCTGATCCATGAGGGCGGCGCGCAGAGCGTGATCGACGCGGCCTACCGGTTTGTCCGGCACCAACCGGGAATCGATGTGGTGCTGTTCGGCACCGGCAACCCGGATCATCTGGCCGGCAATATCGCGTCAATCCTGGCCCCGCCGCTGCCCGCCGAAGATGTCCGTAAACTCCGCGGTCTGTTCGGCCATTTAAAAGGCGTCGGGCTGGATTTCCCCACCACCTACGCACCGACGGTTTAATTCCCATGGCAGAAACCATCACCCGGATCACGCCCGCGATTGTCACCGTTTCGGAAAAGACCAAATGGTTTTTTATCGAACTGGAAACGTCCGACGGGGTGCGCGGCATAGGCGAGGCCACACGGTTCGGCCATGAAGACGCGCTGTTGGCGGTGTCCCGGGAGCTTGCCAAAATGCTCCAGGGCAGAAGCGAGGACGAGATCGATGCGCTGGTCCGGTACGATGCAAAAACCGGGGCCACCCCGCGCGCGGTGATCAGCGCCACTGAACAGGCCCTGTGGGATATCAGGGGCAAGCGCGCCGGGGTTCCCGTCCATCAATTGCTCGGCGGCGCGGTGCGCGACCAAATCCCGATTTACGCCAATATCAACCGGCGCACCGATGACCGCACCCCCGACGGTTTCGTGGCCGGCGCCGAACATGCCCTGGCGGCAGGCTACCGGGTCATCAAGATCGCGCCGTTTGACGGGCTGACGCCGGATGATGACGACGACGCGCTCTATGATGCCGGCATCGCGCGCATCCAGGCCGTGTGCCGGGCGGTTGGGTCCGATATCGGCGTGATGGTCGATTGTCACTGGCGGATGAACCCGGTCCGGGCGGAACAATTCATCAAAACCGCAGGCGGGATGGGGCTGGTCTGGGTCGAATGCCCGCTGCCGGAAGAGGCCGAATTCATGGGTGATCTGAAACATCTGCACCTCTGCGCCGCCGAGGCCCTGATTCTGCTGGCCGGGGGCGAACGGGGCGGGGGGATCGATGATTTCAACGAATTTCTGGATGCCGGGATCTATGACGTGGTCATGCCCGACGTAAAATATACCGGCGGGCTGAGCGAGACGCAGCGCATCTCCATGGCGGCGGGCGACGCGAAAGTCGCGGTCTCACCCCACAACCCCAGCGGCCCGGTCGCCCACATGGCCAGTCTCCACGTGTCCGCCGTGCTCGACAATTTCATGATCCTGGAACATCAGTTCGACGAAACACCCCTGTTCCATTCGCTGTGCCCCGGCGCTGTTCCGCCCGTGATCGACGGCAATTCCGTCCTGCCGATGGCGCCGGGACTGGGGATCACGCTGGATCTGGACGGGTTGAGCTAGCTGCCTGGTTTCAGAAATTTAATTCGTTGCATTGAACTTTTTCCCGCAAGGGCGAAGGACAAGACACCGGAAGTTCTGGGCATTATTTTTTGTGTTGGGCGTCTTCCATAAACCAGCGAACCATCGCCATGACGTTTCCATCAATGTCGCGCCAACTGGATAAAAAATTGGGTTTGAATTCATACTTGATCTCAAGCCATTCGATGCC
>CALGIA010000142.1 GCA_937916005.1 uncultured Rhodospirillaceae bacterium | reverse complement strand
GACTGTCGAAAGCTGGTCAGTTTGTCGAAATGGCCAGCAAAATCGGCGACCACCGCACATCCATAAAGGCCTATCAGGCGGTTTTGGCGGTTACGCCGTCTCATGGAGTTGCCTTGCGGGAGATTGCACGGGAGCTGATGGATTTGGGCGCCCCCAGGGACGCTATTCCATATCTGCGAACCGCCTTGGCAGGCGACCCCGCCGACCCCAGGCTTCGCAATGAACTCGGCATCGCACACGATCTGACCGGCTATCACGAAGCGGCGCAGAAAGAATTCCATGCCGGGCTCATCCTGGCGCCGGGAGACCTCACACTGCGGGCCAATCTCGGCAGATCGTTGGCGTTTTCGGGCCGCCACGCCGAAGCCATCCTGATACTTCAGGACGTCGCCAATAGCCCAATGGCCACAAAGCAACACCGTGAAGCGCTGGCCATGGCCCTGGCCTCGGCGGGCGACGTCACCGCCGCGCTCAAAGTCACCGAGGCCGATGCCGGAAACAGCGGCGCGACGGAAGCCACCCGGCGCGCGCGCTATGCCATGATGGGCGAATTGGTGCGCGGCGGCGAACCCGCTTCCCGTGCGCAACTGGTGGCTGGAACGGTCCAGCGGGATCGTTACGCCGGAAAAATCGGCCAGACCGCCTATGAGAAACCAATAGCAACCGCATCAAACACGCCTAAAAAACTCGACCTTTTGGCGGTTTTAGCCGGCATAGACGCACGGGGAAACCGGCCTGAAACAGAGATGCCCGCCCCGACCGGCCGCGCCACCCGGAAATCCGGGTCCCAAATTCCGGAAATCGCGACCAATTCGGGGCCCAAATCGCTTTATCCGGCTCGAAATACGGCGGCGAGCACCCTTAATCTTGCGCCCAACGACCCCGATCTTGCGCCCAACGACCCCGATCTTGCGCCCAACGACCCTGGATCAGTTGATAAAGCCCCTCCAGAGGCAGCTAGAGAGACATCCCAAGAGACAACCGGGCCCCAAAAAGTCTATCACGTCCAATTGGCGGCTTACCGCACCAAGACACGCGCCGAGAAGGGCTGGAAGCAGCTGGTTCTCACGGCGCCGGCGGTGCTCGACGGGATGGATCATGTGATCGTCACGCCCGATCCGAAATTCAATGCGGGTGGGTTGCTGCGCCTGCGCAGCGAAGCCTGCGGCACCCGTGCGGAGGCGAACAGACTTTGTGACGCGCTCAAACAACGCAATCTCACCTGCCTTGTGGTCCAGTCGGACTGGGGCTCCGGCGACCCAATGCCCAGAACCCATGCGCGGTTCGCCCAGGCACGGGCGGCAACCGAGATAGCCAAAAAATAGCCGAACCCCGGCTCAGGCGCGCTCCCACTTGCAGCTCACACGCAGATTTTCCGCAGTATTCGCCAGGGTTGCGAGACACGCATTTTCACTGCCCGGCGGTATCCACGCGGCCAGCCTGATGACATAGACCCCTTCGCTGGATGACGGCGAGGCCGCCGCGCCACCGGCATTCAGCGCCACGATATTGGCGTTGAACTCCACCAGCGTCTCGCAAAGCCGCGCCACCAGCCCGGGTTGATCGCCACCTGAAACGGTGATCTGGTGGGTGATGTCGCCGGACGGACCATGGACGGGATCGAGGGAAAATGCCCGGATGGTTATTTCCGCGCCGGCGAGTTGGGGCAGCGAACCCAACCCGGCCTCTAATTCGGCAAACTCCACACCCTCCGGAATTTCACAAACGGCGTTGAACTCCGCCCCGGCCCCCAGCACGGTAAACCCCGCATCCCCAAGATTGGCCCCCAGATCGAACAGGTGTCCGGTGATCGCCGCAATCAGGCCGGTCCGGTCCGGACAGAAAATCGAAATTATCGCGGTCGCAACCATGGCGTCTCCAATTCAGTTTTTGAAAACACGGAACAGTACTAATTTCAAGCGGTATATAGTATTATTATCAAAGGGTTAATTATATATTTTAAACTGATATATCACATCAAGTTTTGCGAATAACGAACGGTCTCCGACTTTCGAACAAAGACTATTCCGCAAAACATTACCCCCTATTCCTCTCCCCGGAAAGGCGGGACCTCAAACGCCCGGTCGCGGCCATGTCGATGTCGCGGCCGCTTTCGTCCATGACCACCCCATACTGCTCCTCCGCCGCCCGGCGGCTCACCATCTCGTCGCGCACATCACGCAGAACGAGATAGGGGTCGCGCCGCAGTGGATCCCCCCAGCCACCGCCGCCCGCGGCCTTCAATTCCAGGGTCATGGGTCCAACCGGCAGGATGCCGTACTTTTCCGGCTCAATCGCGGCGCCGCCCTGTTCGGTGATCTGCATATGCCCGGCCTGGCCGGCGAAACCACCGCCGACCCCATAGCTCGACTCATTGTACAACCCTTCACCCCGGAGCGAGAGAATGGCCGGATTATCCACCTCGACGGCGTAGTCGATCCCGGTCCCGCCCCTATATTGCCCCGGGCCGCCCGCATCTATCCTGAATTGCTGGCGGATGAAGCGGACCGGATAGGCCTGCTCATACAGCTCCAGATCGGGCAGATAGAGCGCGCCCAGGCTGATCAGACCGCCATTGGCGTTGAAGCCGTCGCGCCCGTCCACCGCCCCGGCCCCAATGGCCCCGGCCCAGTGATACATGACAAATGGCATGTCCCGGTCGTCGCGCCCGGACATGGTGGGCACGGAATTCTTGCCCCAACCCGCGCAGCTCCGCGCCGGATCGAACTGGCCCAGCGCCTGCCATACGCTGTGGATGATTTCCGTGGCGACGATGATCGTGTTCATGGTCATGGGCGCGGGCGGGCGCGGGTTCACGAGCGACCCTTCCGGCATAATGATCTCGACCGGGCGGAACGTGCCTTCATTGCCCGGCAGATCCGGCGACAGGAACGACGCCAGCGCCGTATAGACCGCCGAGTAGGTGTTGGCGATCGACGAATTCTTGAAACCCTTCATCTGATCGTCGGTGCCGGTGAAATCGACGGTCATGTGGTCGCCGGACACGGTGACAGCGACCCGGATGACATAGTCGCGGGCCTCAAAACAGTCATTATCGGTCAGGTCCGAGCCGTGATACACGCCATCGGGCAGGGCGGCGATTTCCACCCGCATGCGGCGTTCGCCGATATCCAGGATGCCGCCGAAATAGGCTTTGGTTTCCCCGCCCAGTTCCAACGCCAGTTCGGCCAGGCGCTCCATGCCGATCCGGGTCGACCCCAGCATGGCCCGCAGATCGCCATCCATCAGATTGGGCGTGCGTGAATTCAGCAGCAACAGCCGCCAGACGTCTTCGCGGGTCTTGCCGCGCTCCACCAGCCTGACCGGTGGCAGTCTGAGCCCTTCCTGGAAAATCTCCGTCGCCGCCGAGTTATAGCTCCCCGCCGCGCCGCCGCCGATATCCGATTGATGGCCCCGGTTGGAACAAAACGCGACCAGTTCGCCATCGGCGAACACCGGACGCGAAATCACCCAGTCGGGCAGATGATTGCCGCCCGCCACATAGGGGTCGTTCAGGACGAAGGCGTCGCCCTCGCCGATATCATCGCTGAACGAGTCCAACAGCGCGCGCACGGCGAATCCGCCGCCGCCGGTGTGGATCGGCAAGCCATCGGCCTGGGACAGGATGTAGCCCGCGGGATCGGTGATGAAGCACGAGAAATCATGGGCCTGGCTGAAGATCGGGCTGCGCGCGGTACGGGTCATCACCCACCCCATCTGCAGCGAGATATGATCCAGCCGGTTCTGAACCAGGGTCAGTGTGACCGGGTCGAGTTCGGCGCCGGAACCGGTCATCTCAGCTTTCTCCCAAATGGATCAGATAGTTACCGGCGTGGTCGATTTCGAGCCGGTCGCCGGGGCCGGCGAAAATCGTCGTGGTCTGTTCCTCGACCACCAGCGGGCCGGCCAGAACATGGCCCGGAACCAGATCGATCCCGGCATAGACCGGCGCGTCTTGCATGCCGCGCGCCGCATCCATGTAGACCGGGCGGATTTCCAGTGGCTCGGGCGGTTCGGGTGCGGCGGCCCCAGGCGCGGGTGGCGTCGGCAGGGTCGGCAGCACCCCGAACCCGGTCAACCGAAGCTTGACGATTTCGACCTTTGTTTCAGGCTGACGATGGCCGTAAAGCCGTTCATATTCTTCCTCGAACCGCGCCCTGGCCGTATCAGGGTCAAGGGCTTCGCCCGGAGCGAGCCGGACCCGGACATCCCATTGCTGGTTCTGATAGCGCAGATCCAAATCCCGCTCAAACCGCATTTTATCGTCGCTGAATCCTTCCCGTAGAAGGGCTTCCGAGGCGTCCGCCGTCATGGCTTCGAAGCGGCTTTCGACCTGGTCTCCCGCCTCATGGTCAAGGGGCGCGAGAAAAGAGCGCACGTCATCATGGCGGACATCCGAGTTCAGCATGCCCAGGGCGCAGAGCACTCCGCCCAGCCGGGGCACATACAGCGTACGGCAACCCAGCAAGCGGCCCAGTGCGGCGCCATGCAGCCCCCCCGCCCCGCCGCCGGCAACCAGGGTGAAGCCTCTCGGGTCGATGCCGCGCTGGATGCTGACAAAGCTGACGGCGTGGAACATGCGTTGTTCGGCGACGCGGATAATGCCGGCCGCCGCATCCTGGAGAGATAAACCAAGGGGCAAGGCGACTTTTTCCGAGACCGCCCGGACCGCGAGATCGCCATCCAGGGTGAGCGCGCCACCGGCATAGGCCCCCGCGCGCAACCGGCCCAGGACAAGCTGGGCGTCGGTGACCGTCGGGTCCTCGCCGCCCTTGCCATAGCAGGCCGGCCCCGGAACGGCCCCTGCCCCTCTGGGTCCGGCGAACAGCACGCCGGCCCGGTCGACGCCTGAAATCGCGCCGCCGCCGGCCCCGACCGTGTGGACTTCGACGGCGGGAACCAGCGTGTCGTAATCGCCGATCGTCAGGCGGTCGGTCACGGCAACCTGGCCATCGACCATCATCACCACGTCGCAACTTGTGCCGCCGACCTCGACCGAGATCAGATCCCTGACGCCGAGCGCTTTCCCGAAATAGCCAAGCGCGCCGACCGCCGCCGCCGGGCCGGAAAGGGTCTGTGTCACGGGCTCGCGCACGACTTCGTCGACCGTCGCCGTCCCGCCATTGTTTTTTACCAGCAGCATCGGGCGCGACAGACCGAGCACAGTGAGCCGTTCCGCCAGGCTGACCAGATAGGTGACCAGCCGCGGCGCCACATAGGCATCGACAACGGTGGTCGACAGCCGTTCATATTCGCCGGCCACGGGCGCCAATTCGCTGGACACGGAAATCGGCATATGGGGCAGTTCGCCGCGCAGGATTTCCGCAACCCGCCGTTCATGATCCGGGTTCAGATAGCTGTTGATGAGGCAGAGCGCGATGCTCTCGACCTGTTCGGCGGCGAAAATCTCCAGCGCGCGCGCCACGGAATTCTCATCGAGCGGCGTATGTTCATTGCCATGGCGATCAATCCGGCCCCCGACCGGCAGGCGGAGATAGCGGGGCGCCAATACCGGTGGATAGGGCGTCCGGTGATCCCAGGGGTTGGTGCGGATTCCCCGGCGGATTTCCAGGCTGTCGCGAAACCCTTCCGTGATCAGCACGCCGACCCGTGCGCCGGTGCGCTCAAGCAATGTGTTGGTGGCGACCGTTGAGCCATGCACCAGGAGCGCACAGCCACGCAGGAGATCTTCCGTTTCCAGGCCCAACGACTGTGCAATCGCCGCCAGCGCCGCGATGACCCCTTCGCCCGGGTCCTCTGGGCGCGACGGTGATTTGATCGACGCAATCCCGCCCGCAGAATCGATCAGCGCCACATCGGTGAACGTGCCCCCCACATCGATGCCGATGCGCCAGGGTGAAACGGGCGACAGGGGCGCGGCCAGTTTGCCGGCGGTCGGTTGATCATTGAACCCGGTCACGCAGCCGCGCGCCCAAAACAGGATGGCATGACATCGCTCCAACGAAATGGCGTTTCTTCAGGCTGGTCATCAGACTGGCCGTCAGGATGCTGCATTTCAGGGTCGGGAGACAAGCCTCAAGGAAGATTGCAAGGCACCGCCGCCGGGACCGTCAATCAGCCGTCCGCGAAACCGGAATCGCGATCATGGTCGGTGGTCTGGGCCGCCAGGAGGGCCACCTGGGTTCGGTTGCTGAGACTCAACTTGTCAAGAATTGTCGAGACATGGAGCCTGACCGTGCTTTCGGAAAGTGCGAGATGTTCCGCGATCTGCGCATTCGTCAAACCCTGGCCGAGAAGTTCGGCGACTTCACGTTGCCGTCCCGTAAGAACGCTCAAACGCTGTTCAGCAGAGACACGCGACGCCTTGGCGGTCGGCTTTACGCCTCTGACTTTATCCGATTTCAGCAATAATGCCGGCGGCAAATAAACCTGGCCATCCATGACGGCCCGCAGCGCGTTCACCATCTCGTCCGGATCGGCGGCCTTGGGGATGAAGCCATTTGCCCCAAGTTCGATCGCGCGCAGTACATCCTTGCGGGATTCGATCATGGAAACGATCACGATCGGCGTGTTCGGCACTGCCTCGCGCATGGCAACAAGGCCGTCGAATGCATCCATTCCCGGCATCATCAGATCAAGCAGCACCAAATCGACGCCACCATTATCCTTGATGATCTTAAGCGCCGCCGCGAAGCTTTCAGCCTCAAGCAGTTCCGCGCCGGAATCGAACGCCGCCACAATGGTTTTCAGACCCTGCCGAAATACGGAATGGTCATCCGCAGAGAGTATCTTCATGAAAGCCCGAACCCCGTCAAAGAAGATTGATGGATGATGTCATGCGCCGGCATCACACCCCGCGCTGCAATATGATCCGCTTCATGGCGAGAACACCGCTACCCAACATGCTGGCAAAACATCACTGCTAAATACATACATAAAATCAATCAATTACGCTTAGTCAGGTTGACAGAATTGGCCCATTATCGCAATAGAATTATGGACCCTGCTTGGGCTGACACCTTGAGCTTTCTACCTTAGAGCGCCAGATCGGCGAAGTACAATGAAGAACTTCTGTAAACTTGATTGATCAACCCAAATAACATTGCTCAATACGAATTTATACATTTGCGCGCCACGCTCACGGTGAAAGCTGGACCCCGGCAAGCCATAAAAGTTATTGTTATCAGGAATTACCGGGGAGTTTAGGATGACGGGAAATCTCGTGCGGCTTGATCTGTCGCGATTCTCCCGATCCGATATCGTCAAAATCGAGGATATCGGACGCAAGCTGCGCCTGATGCACCGCTGGTTCCGGCACGAACGCCGCGAAGAAGACAGTGGCGACGGCGCCGACTGCTATATGATTTTTTCCGGCGACCGGGGACCGCGTACATATGTTTCATACAGCATCTGGCGGCTTTATGACGGCGGGTATGAATTGAGGGACC
>CALGIA010000141.1 GCA_937916005.1 uncultured Rhodospirillaceae bacterium | reverse complement strand
CACGCCGCCGGCAGGTTCACCGCAAGGATTCGGGCTTCTGAATGAGGCCGTCACACACCACCAGGCCGGACGGTTGCTGGAAGCGGAGTCCATATATGGCGAAATCCTGCGCAAGGAACCACTCAATCCCGATGCGCTCCATCTCTCGGGGGTTATTGCTCTCCAGACCGGTCGTCCCGCGGAAGCGCTCGATCTGATCGGCCGGGCGATTACGGAAAATCCAGCCATCGCGCTGTATCACCGCAACATGGCGCTGACGCTGGATGCCCTCGACCGCGCCGGCGATGCGCTGGCCCATTTCATCAAGTCAGCCGAACTTGATCCCGCCGATACTGAAAATCACCTGCGGCTGGCCCACGCCTTTGATCAGGCCGGACGTCCCGCCGATGCCGCCCGGAGCTTTCAGCACGCCATCGGAGCCGGCGCGCGGGAGGCGGAGATCTATTCATCCCTTGCCGTCGCCCTGCTGGGTTCCGGCGATATGGAGGGAGCAGGCCAAAATTTCGCCATGGCGCTTGAACGCGCGCCCAATGCCGCCTTCACCCATGCCAATCTCGGACGGTTCCACGCCGATCACAACGCCCCGGATGCGGCGGAACCCCACCTCCGGCGCGCCCTGGACATCGATCCGGATTTCCATGAAGCGCTGATCGAACTTGGCGCGCTGATGAACGCGACCTACCGCGCGGAAGAAGCGTTGCCGCTACTGGAGCGCGCCCGCGCGCTTCGCCCCGACAGCATCAAGGCCAGGAGCGAGCACGCCACCGCGCTGCAGCTATCCGGACGATTGGAACGCGCCCTCGACGAATTTGCCGCAATCGTCAAAGACAATCCCGCGGATTACAAGGCACGGAACAATCTTGGATTGATCCTGTCGCGTCTGGACCGGTTCGAAGACGCCGTAACGGCCTATGACGACGCTCTCGCGCTGAACCCTGAATATGACCCGGCCCGTTCAAACCGATCCCTCATGCGGTTGGCGCTGGGAAATTTCACCGACGGTTGGAAAGATTATCTATGTCGCGATTTCACAGGAAAAATGAAAGGAGTATTCCACCGGGATGTTCTTCCCGCCGATTTGTCGGGCAAGCGCATCGCCCTGTATCGGGACCAGGGACTGGGCGACGAAATATTCTTCCTGCGCTTCGCCCGCCAATTGAAGGAGCGCGGCGCATGGATCGCCTACGATCCGGACCCGAAAATCGCGGGCATGATCGAACGGCTCGATTTCATCGATGACATCATGCGCGGAGACTGGCCCGCCGATGGTTATGATCTGCGAATTTCCCTCGGCGATCTTCCCTACCTGTTGTCCGTTACCGACACGGCGACAATTCCGCCTCCACTGGAACTGACCGTGCTGCCTGATCGCGATCGTGAAGTCCTCCAATTCCTGGAGAGCATCGGGCCACCGCCCTATATCGGCTGCACCTGGCGCGCCGGCGTCCAGTATCGTGACAAGCTGTCCAAGATGTCGCCTCAGGCGGCAATGGCGGAAGCTCTACGGCCTCTCAACGGCGCCATATTGATCCTGCAGCGAAACCCCCGTCCGGATGAAATTGCGGAATTATCCGAAATGATGGGCGACCGGATGCATGACGCATCGGACTATAACGAGGATCTGGAAGGGATGCTCGCGCTGCTGGGGCGGATCGATGAATATGTTTGCGTCAGCAACACCAACACCCATCTTCGCGCGGCGCGCGGTCTGACGAGCCGGGTCCTGATCCCCCTGCCGCCTGATTACCGCTGGATGCGGTCGGGCCGCGAATCCCCCTGGTTTCCAGGCACGATGCTCTATCGCGAAACAGTGGACACCGGTTGGAAAGACGCCTTTCAGGATCTCGGCCGAGATCTATCCCAGGCCTTGGGACGCCGCTAGCGCGCCCGCATGTCCACGGCGCGGCGAATGATGCGGACCGTTTCGTGCCACAGCTCTTCCTTGTCCAGATCCGCGATGGGGATCCAGCGGACGGCGGCGACATCCGTATCGGGCGCGGCTTCGCCGGCGGTCCATTCGGCGGCGAAATCGACCAGCGTGTAGTGGAACTGAATGCGGCCGTCGTCGTCTCGCGTCACGGAATCCACCACATCGATCAATCCGATGATCTCGGCATCAAGAGCGGTTTCTTCCTTCAGTTCCCGAAGCGCGCCCTCGCGCACCGTTTCACCGATTTCCTGCGCGCCGCCCGGAATGCTCCAATTATGCCGGATCGGCGGCTTGGCGCGCCGCACCAACAGGACATGGTCGTCCTTGAAGACGACAACTCCGATGCCGACGAACGGCCTGTCGGGATAGCTGCGCGGCAATGACTATTCCTCCACCACAAATTTAACCGGGTCCCGAAACAGAAAATACGCCACGAAGGCGCAGGCCTCCAGAGCCAGCATCACAATCAGGGCCGTCGAATGAGCCACCGGCAGATAACCCCCATCAGGCTTGCCGGCAAATGTTCCGATGATTGCGCCAATGCCCCATTGCACGGCGAATGCAAAAATGAACGCTATCAGATTTGCCGAGGTAATCACCCGTCCGGTCAGTTCCGGCGGAAACCGTTCGGTCAGAATCGTGAAACTGAGAATGATCGAAGAGGCGATCAGGGAATATGCCGTCCAGAAAAATCCCGGAGACGCCGACGGGACCACAACCAGAAACACCTGGAGCAACATGGCAATCGCCACGGCAAAGGGGAAAATACGTTCCGGTCCGACACCGCGCCGGCGAAGCCGGTCCGCCATCACACCGCTCCCCAAAACCCCGAAGAACATGCCCAACTGAATCAGAAACATGTAATCGGCGACCTCCGCCTGGTTGAAGCCGCCCACATCGCGCAGCCAGGGCGCCGCCCATAGCGTCTGATACGACATATAGATCGAATAGAAAATCGAGAATGGACCGGCGTACCGCCAGAACACGCGATTTCGGAAAATAGCCGGCAAGGCTGCGAACTGTTCGATGATGCTGGCCGATGACACCGTCGTCGAACGCCGTTCCGGCACCACCATGAACGTCACCACGGCGAGCGCCACCGTCACAATCGCAAGCCCGACAAACAATGTGCGCCAGTCCGTCACGGTCAGCAGGGCATGCACCGGCGCCGTCGCCGACAATGCGCCCACGCCGCCGAAAGCCATGATGAGATTATTCATCAGCGCCAGCCGTTCCCGGGGCCACCAGAGGGCATTGGCCTTGAAGGACGACATCAGGCAGCTGGCCACGCCGACGCCGATCAACCCACGACCGATGGTAATGGCCAGCAAGCTGTCGCCAATTGCGAACATTGCGGCGCCGAGAGCCGCAACCAGCAACAGGGCGGTTTGAACCCGGCGCGGACCATAGCGGTCGAGAATAACGCCGAGCGGAATTTGCATCGCCGCGAAGGTGATGAAATAGACGCTGGTCAGAAACCCCAAATCGGCGGGGTCGAGGCTGAACTCCCGCACCAGATGGGGGGAAATGACGGCATTCATGGTGCGGAACAGATAGGACAGGTAATAACCGCACCCGAAAGGGATCAGAACGGTGAGAACGACTGCCGCTGCGCGTGGCGGCGCATCGAGTGGCAAGGTGGCGCTCAAATCCCGGTCCTCATTGCGTACATTTTGCGCAACCTTGCATCCGGTCGTTTGTTGCGCGTCACGGTCCCCGCTTGTAGGTTATCGATGCCTGAAATTTCACCCATCTCCAAGGTATTTCGTGACCCATAGCATAAAGTTACAACTGAGCGACGGTTCCACCGTACAGGCAATCGACCTTGCCATCAAAGACCTGGTCATCGCCGGGTGGACCGGACGCGATACGGAGGCATTGGAAAAACACATTGCGGAGTTGGAAGCCATCGGCGTGCCCCGCCCCGCGACCGTGCCCTGCTTCTACCGGGTGTCGGCGGCGCTGCTGACCGGCTCGCATGAGATCCAGTCGTCGGGTCCGGATTCCAGCGGCGAGGTCGAATTCGTGCTTTACGGATCGGATCAGGGCATGCTGATCGGAATCGGCTCGGACCACACGGATCGGCGGGTCGAGACCTATGACGTCACGGTCTCCAAGCAGATGTGCTTCAAGCCCGTCTCGCCCACGGTCTGGCGTCTTGACGATGTCCTGCCCCACTGGGACGAGTTGATCCTGCGGTCATGGGCGGTGGTTGGTGGCGAACGCAGACTGTACCAGGAAGGTCCGGTGACAGTCATGCGCACACCCGCCGATCTGATTTTCCGCTGGACCGGGGGCGACGAAACCCTGCCGAACGGGGCGGCCATGTTTTGCGGAACCCTGGCGGTTCATGGCGGCATTGCTGCGGCAGACCGGTTTGAGCTGGAACTTTTCGATCCGGTGCTGAAGCGCAGCATCCAGCATGCCTATGACATTGTTCCCCTTCCCTTCGATAGCTGACACAAACATGAGGTCCCACCATGCCGATCAACAAACAGCATCTCGAATTTCATGCCGTCGATACCGATGCGGGGTTTGAAAACGTTCCGGGTTACCCGGACGGCATCACCCAGAAAATCATCGTCGGAACCCTCGATGAGGAAAACAAAACCGGCGGCCGGACGCGGTTGCTGAAATTCGACCCCGGCGTTTTCACCACCGCCCCCTTTACCCATGATTACTGGGAAGAGGTCTGGCAGGTGTCCGGTGATTTGATCGTGGGCAATGACGCCCAGGGCAATGGCGGCGAAAAATTCGGCCCCAACACCTATGCCTGCAGGCCGCCCGGCGCGGCCCATGGTCCGTTCAAATCGGAGGGCGGCTGCATATTGCTGGAAAGCCATTACTTCGACGAATCCAAATCATGAGACCATTGCTTGATCTGGCCGGCGATCTTGCGGGCGGCCGCACCACGAGCCGTGCACTTACCGAACAGATGCTGGCCCGTATCGAAGATCCCGCCGGCGAAGGCAGCCGCGCCTTCATCGGTTGGAACCGTGACCGCGCCCTGGCCGAGGCAGATGCCTCGGATAGTTTGAGAGGCGCGGGGGTGGTCCCCTCGCCC
>CALGIA010000140.1 GCA_937916005.1 uncultured Rhodospirillaceae bacterium | reverse complement strand
GCTTGCCATCGCGCTGGATCACAAGCCCCATGCCGCATGCATCGTGCCGGAAAAGCGTCAGGAGCTGACGACCGAAGGCGGCCTGGATGTCGTCGCGGGCAGGGCGGTGCTGGCGCCGGTGATAGACCGGCTGAAGGGGGCGGGGATTCGCGTTTCGCTGTTTATCGATCCTGATGCCGCACAAATCGAGACCGCAGCTGCATTGGGCGCGCCGGTGGTGGAGTTTCACACCGGGATTTATTGCCTGGCGGAAGGGGCGGCGCGTCTTGGCGAGCTGGAGCGCCTGTGTCGGGCCTCGGCCACGGCCAAGGATATGGGTCTGGAATGTCATGCCGGGCACGGACTGAGTTTCGAGAGCGTCGGTGACATCGCCGCGATTCCCCAGTTGAGCGAGCTGAACATTGGTCACTTTCTGGTGGGCGAAGCCATTTTTTGCGGGTTGACCCAGGCCATCGTGCAGATGCGGGCGTTGATGGATCAGGCTCGGGTCGGGACCGGCGGATGATTATCGGTATCGGCAGCGATCTGATCGATATGCGCCGGGTGGAGCGCACTATTGAGCGGTTTGGCGCGCGTTTTCTAAACCGTATTTTCACCGAGACCGAACAGGCGAAATCAGACCGCCGCCGCAACCGGGTAGAAAGCTACGCCAAGCGCTATGCGGCCAAGGAGGCCTGCGCCAAGGCGCTGGGGACAGGCTTTCGCAAGGGCGTTTTCTGGCGTGACATGGGGGTGGTTAACCTGCCCGGTGGCAAGCCGAGCATGGCCCTGACCGGTGGTGCGGCGCGGCGTCTGGCGGAAATTACGCCTCCCGGCTGCGAGGTCCGGATCGAGGTTTCGCTGACCGATGAGCCCCCGATCGCCCAGGCCATAGTCATTATTTCTGCCATTCCCGCCGCAGGCGCGGCCTGAGGGGGGCGTGCTTGACAGGGGGGGTACGCCATGCCTCCATGTGGCGCGCTGCGGGAGCGGCCATAATTATTTCTGGAATCAATTGGTTATAAGGGTTATCCCCGGCACGCCATGAACGACACGACATCCAACAAGACCGCCAAAGTCGCCCGCAAGGGCGGCTGGGGTGAAACCGTTCGCACCATTCTTTACGCCGGGTTGATCGCACTTACGGTGCGCACCTTTGCGTATGAGCCTTTCAACATTCCTTCCGGCTCGATGCTGCCGACGTTATTGATTGGCGATTATCTTTTCGTCTCGAAGTTTTCCTACGGCTATTCGCGTCATTCGTTGCCGCTCAGCCTGCCGTTGATCAGCGGGCGCGTCCCGGACTGGGGCCCCCAGCGTGGCGATGTTGCTGTGTTCAAATTGCCGAGAGACAACCGCACCGATTACATCAAGCGAATCATCGGTCTGCCGGGCGACCGCATTCAGGTCATCAAGGGGATATTGCAGATCAACGGCGAGCCTGTCGCGCGCCGCCGCATCGGCGAATACGTTCACAACGATCCCTACGGCAATGCTGTCAGCTTTATCCATTACATCGAGACCCTGCCGGGTGGGCGAGAGCACGAAATCATCGAGCGTACGGACAGCGGCAATCTCGATAACACGCCGGTCTATACCGTTCCCGATGGGCATTACTTCGCCATGGGTGACAACCGCGACAATTCACTCGATTCCCGCGTGCTGAATATGGTCGGCTTCATTCCGGCGGCTAATCTTGTGGGCCGCGCCGAGGTCCTGTTTTTCTCCACCAACGGGCGTGCGTCCATCTGGGAAATCTGGAAATGGCCCATCGCCATCCGTTTTTCCCGGATATTCAGTGCGGTGCGCTAGCCGGTGTCGGAAGCGGCTCTATCGGATTTAACCGCCAAGCTCGGCCACAGTTTTGCCGATCCCGAATTATTGCGCGAAGCCCTGACCCATCGTGGTGCGGTGGGGCTGCCGGGAGCGCCGCGATACGGTTACGAGCGGCTTGAATTCCTGGGTGACCGCGTGCTGGCCCTGGTGATTGCTGAAATCTTGCTGGCCGAGCATCCGGAGGAAGCGGAAGGCGCGCTTGCCCGGCGGCTTACCGGACTGGTGCGGCGCGAGGCGCTGGAAAGGGTTGCTGCCGATCTCGACCTTGGTCGTTATCTCGTGCTGGCCCAAAGCGAGGAGCGCGCAGGTGCCCGCGCCAATACCGGAATTCAGGCCGACGCCTGTGAAGCGGTCATCGGCGCATTGTTCCTTGATGGCGGGCTTGAAGTTGCGCGGCGGTTTGTCGATCGGTTCTGGCGGCCTCTTTTGATCGATCACGGCGGCGCGCATCGCGACGCCAAGACCGAGCTGCAGGAATGGGCCCAGGCCCGTGGTCTCGGCCTGCCGGAATATGTCGAGGCGGCGCGGGAAGGCCCAGCCCATGAGCCGGCTTTCACGATAGAAGTTCGCGTCGAGGGATATTCGCCCGCGCGGGCGCGTGGGGCTTCGAAGCGCACGGCCGAGCAGGCCGCCGCTGCCACGATGCTGGCGCGACTTTCAGGAGGTGGTGATGACTGATCAAGAACAGCCCGGCGCGGATGCACCGTTGCCTATGCCCGCAGACGCCCGCGCCGGATTTGTCGCGCTGATCGGCGCGCCGAACGCAGGAAAGTCCACGCTTCTGAACGGGTTGGTCGGGTCCCACGTGGCCATCGTATCGCCCAAGGTGCAGACAACACGATCGCGCATGACCGGCATCTGCATGGCCGGCAATACCCAGATCGCCTTTGTCGATACCCCCGGCATTTTCGCGCCCCGGCGCCGGCTTGACCGG
>CALGIA010000139.1 GCA_937916005.1 uncultured Rhodospirillaceae bacterium | reverse complement strand
TATCACGCGGACCTCCGGCGTCGAAAGGGAATCACGAGCGCCACGAGGAATAAACCCGCCGCCGCCACCACGATGGCCGGACCGGACGGCAGATCCCACGTCAACGCGCCGCCGAGCCCGCCGGTCACGGCGAGACAGCCGGCCACGATGCCCAGCCCGGCCATCTGTTCCGGGGAATGGGCGAAGCGCCGCGCCGTGGCGGCCGGGATGATCAGCAGGGACGTCACCAGCAGAATTCCCACCACCTTCATGGCGACCGCGATCACCACCGCGATCAGCAGCATGAAGGCGAGCTGGATGCGGAACGCCTTGACGCCCTCGACCCGGGCCAGTTCCTCATGCACGGTGATCGCCACCAGGGGCCGCCACAACCAGACCAGCCCGGCCAGGGCCAGCGCGCCGCCGCCATAGATCCACGCGATATCGTCCCACGACACCGCCAGGATATCGCCGAACAGATAGGCCATCAGATCGATCCGCAGGGTTTCCATGAAGGCGATCGCCACCAGCCCCAGCGACAGCGCGCTGTGGGACAAGATCCCCAGCAGCGTGTCATCGGCGAGCAGCTTGCTTTGGCGCAGCCCGACCAGCGCCAGCGCCAGGGAAACGCACACGGCGATCACGGCGAAATTGGCGTTGATGCCGAACAGGAAGCCGAGCGCCACGCCGAGCAGCGCCGAATGGGCCAGGGCGTCGCCGAAATAGGCCATGCGCCGCCACACCACGAACGCGCCCAGGGGCGCCATGAACACCGCGACGCCGAGCCCGGCAACCAGGGCCGTGACCAGAAAACTATCCATGATGGTGTTCCGTCCCGCCATCTTTTGATTTGCCGGAAATATCGTGGCTGTGATCGTGGTCGTGAGTGTACAGCCCGTGGGTTTCCGCGACCCGGTGCCCGAACAGCGCCAGATATGCCGGGTTGCGGGTCACGGAATCGGGCCGTCCCGAACAGCAGACATGGGTGTTGAGACAGACCACGTGATCGGTCGCCGCCATCACCAGATGCAGATCATGGGACACCAGCAGGACGCCGCAGCCCCGGCGGTCCCGGATTCGGCGGATCAGATCGTAAAACTCCGCCTGCCCGGCCACATCCACATTGGCGGTCGGCTCGTCCATCACCAGCAGATCGGGCTCGCGCAGCAGGGCGCGGGCCAGCACGCCGCGCTTGGCCTCGCCGCCCGACAGATCGTGAAACGACCGGTCCAGCAGATGCCCGATGCCGACTTCTTCCGCCGCCGCCTCCAGCTGGGCATTGGAGCCGCCGCCGAGCATCACGAAGCGCCGCAGGGTCAGGGGCAATGTGCGGTCGATCTCGACAGTCTGAGGGACATAGCCGATGGTCAGGCCGGGCCGCCGCGATACCGCGCCCTGGTCGGGGCGGATCAGCCCCAGCACCGCGCGCAGAAACGTGGTCTTGCCGGACCCGTTGGGTCCGATCAGGGTCACGATCTCACCGGGCGCGACCGACAGATCGACGCCGTCCAGCACGGTCCGTTCACCGAGGCGAACGGTAATCTTGTTGGCGCTGATCAGCTTGGGTATGGAACTTACCTCAGTTTTCATTTTTGGCGCCACGGCGAGCGCATTCCGGGCAAAGCCCGGTTGCTTCGATGGTTTGATGGGTGACGGCAAACCCCATGGCTTCAGCCTTGGAGGCGATCATTTTGGTGATGTCCGGATCGTCCAGCTCCCCCACCGACCCGCAATCGCCGCAGATCAGGAACTGTCCCGCATGGCCGTCACTGGGCGCGCCGCAGCCCACATAGGCGTTGAGGGATTCGATCCGGTGGATCAACCCGTTGGACAGCAGGAAATCCAGCGCGCGGTACACGGTCGGCGGCGCGGCGCCCTTCTTTTCGTCGCGCATCCGTTCTTCGCGCAGCCGGTCGAGAATGTCATAGGCGCCCATGGGACCATGGCTGCCCCAGACCAGCTCAAGCACCCGGCGGCGCAGGGTGGTCAGCCGCACGCCCTGCTTCGCGCACAGCGCATCGGCCGCATCCAGCGCATCATCGATACAGGCGTCATGTTCATGACGCACAGGCCGAAACGGCGACACCACCGCATCTTCAGTCATGAGACCATCCCCGATTGTACGAAGTTTGCGATGTTATAACATAACAAAACCATGAGTCCATGGCTGTATTCCCTGTGGGTCTGCCGGCGAAAGGCTTGCTTTGTGATATCATATATGTTATCATCAAAACATGGTCGACGTCGTGGAATATGAAAATGAGGACGACCAGCACCCTTTTTCAAGGTGGTTTGCTTCGCTGAATGTCCAGGCGGCGTTGAAGGTGCGCACCGCTATTGCCCGAATGGAGAACGGCAATTTTTCCAATGTTAAATTGGTCGGGCAGGGTGTGAGCGAGTACAGGCTTAATTTTGCGGCCGGATACCGGATTTACTTCGGCAAGGATGGCAACAGGCTGGTGATCCTCTTGGGAGGCGGTACGAAGAAACGTCAGAGCCGGGACATTGAGGCCGCGCAACGACACTGGAAAGACTACAAAACCCGTAAAAGAAAGGGCTGAAACAATGGCTTTAACGCGTGATTTCAAAGACACCATTATGGAACGAGCGAAAAATGATCCGGAATTTCGTATTGGGCTCCTGACTGAAGCTGCTGAATGTCTTCTCAATGGTGACGTAGGCGTCGCCAAAACGCTTTTGCGGGACTACGTAAATGCAACGGTTGGCTTTCAGGAGCTTGGCAAACTCATCGACAAAAAACCTCAAAGCC
>CALGIA010000138.1 GCA_937916005.1 uncultured Rhodospirillaceae bacterium | reverse complement strand
AAGACGGCCAAAAAGGCCGATTGCGACGCCATAAACCAGCGCACCGGCGCCGCCCGCCTGGCCAAGGCCAAGACAATAATCCTTAAACCCGGGAAATATGTGTTTCGGGTGACCAACAGGAACGTGCCCTATACGCTTGGTTTTTGGCTGCGCAGCAAGGGTTACGACTGGCGTAACCCGCTCCACCGCATTTCTAAAATCAGTGTGTCGGGCGGCGGCCTTGATACCGGCAAGACCCAGGATTACACGGCTACCCTCAAAGCGGGTGAATATGTCTATTCCTGCCCGTTAAACCCAACGCCCGATTACCGGATCATCGTGAAATGATCGAGGCGAAATTCAGGGTGTGAACTGCTCGTTCAGAATGCGGTCTTCGAGATTGTGTTCGGGATCGAAGAGCAATCGCAGAATCATGGATTTGTGTTCGCGGATTTCGACCTTTTTCACGCCGCGTATTTCGGTGTAATCGGCGACGGCGCTGACCGGTCGTTTGCGGGGCTCCAACGCCTCAATCGTTACCCTGGCCGAAGATGGCAGCAGCGCCCCGCGCCAGCGCCGGGGGCGGAACGCGCTGATCGGCGTCAAAGCCAGTAACTGGGCGCCAAGCGGTATGATCGGGCCATGGGCGGACAGGTTATAGGCCGTACTGCCCGCCGGCGTGGCCACCAATACGCCGTCGCAGATCAGCTCCTCGATCCGGACCGTGCCGTCGACCGAAATCTTCAGTTTTCCCGCCTGGCGGGTTTCACGCAAAAACGACACTTCATTGATTGAGATCGCTTCGTAGGTTTCCCCGTCCACGGTGCGCGCCTTCATGCTCAACGGGCGCAATTCCACCGTTTGGGCATTGGCCAGCCGTTTGATCAGGCCGGTCTCCTTATAGACGTTCATCAGGAAACCGATGGTGCCGCGGTTCATGCCGAAGATCGGAACCTGGCGTTCCATGAAGCGATGCAGGGTTTCGAGCATCAGCCCGTCGCCGCCCAGGGCGACGATGATTTCGGCCTCGTCCGGCGGCGCACCGTCATAGCGGTCGCGAAGGCGCAGCAGTGCCCGTTGCGCCGCTTCCGACGGCCCGGCAACGAAACCTACGCGCTCATATGCCATGCCATTCGCTTTTGATTTCGGGCGTTCGGTTTTATCCTCTATGCCCCGGTTTGCTCTTCGCTGGATACGGTTTCCGGATATTCATGTTCCGGTGGCTGTTCCAGCATTTCCTGAGCCGCCTCGGAGAGTTCAACCGCGTCTGGAACATCGACGGTGGCGACGACGATCTCGTCATCATCCGCCCTGCCGGGTCGTTCGCCGCGCGCCTGGGCCTGGGCCTCGTCTTCCGTCCGCGCGACATTGGCGGTCACTGTTACGAAAACTTCCGGGTGCAGGCGAACGGTCACTGAATGCAGGCCGACAGTTTTGATCGGATGATTGAGTTGAACCTGATTCTTGTCGACCGTGAAGCCCGCCGCTGTAATTTCCGTCGCGATATCGCGGGTTGTGACGGACCCGTATAGCTGGTCGCCATCGCTTGCCTGGCGCACCAGAACGACGGACAGGCCATCAAGTTTCGACGCAATCGCCTGGGCTTCATCCCGTTTCTCAACATTGACGGCCTGGAACTGCACGCGTCGCGTTTCGAACTCGGCGATGTTTGCCTTTGTCGCGCGCAACGCCTTGTTCTTGGGCAGCAGGTAGTTACGGGCAAAACCCGGTTTGACATTGACGACTTCGCCCATCTGACCGAGTTTTTCCACCCGTTCGAGAAGAATTACTTCCATTAATCTTCCTCCTGGTCATTGGCCTGTGCGGCAAAACGCCGACGCAGCCCGAACCATTGCTCAACAAAACCCAACCCCGCGACTATCAGGGCGGGCCAACCTAGAAACATCATTAACAAATACAACAGCGGCAGACCGAAGCCACGGCCCCGCCAGCCGCGCGAGATCGCATGTATAACCGACAGACCCAAAAAGAAAAAGGGAATCGCGACAAGAATCGCGCCATTTCGGCCCAAATATCCGATTTCACCCGTCGCGAGGGACGCAATCATGCACCCGACCAGCGCAAAACCAATCCATTGGGGCAGAGTGAATGCCGAAAATGGCGGGAATTGACGCAGATTCAGCCCGAAGCGGGACACCAGCCCCTGGGCAAGAATGCCCGCGATAATCACCGTCACCTGCCATATTCCCAGCGCGGTAGCAGGGAAGAACCGCGTCACCAATGTGACCACCGCGTCAATTCGTTCCGCGGGAAACTCCGTCAGGATTGCGCTTAACCGGGTTTTCAGAAAATTGGCCGAAGCCCCTTCGAGCCCCCCATCGAAGCCCGAGAAATATAATCCCGAAGCCAATAGGTAACCCAGGGCGAGGGCGCTCAGCCACGTCATGATAAAGCCTGTGGGATACCATTCCACGCTACCGTCGGCTCCCTGCCGGGACTGCAATGTGAAATGAAGCAGAGCCAGGACCGGGACGATTGCGATCAGCGCGAACATCCCGGAACTTATCCCCGAGGCCATTCCGAACGTGGTCACCAGCACGATGAGAAAGGCGACGCCACAGGCGATCACGGCCGGAATCATGCCCATGGCGAGACCCATGGCGAAAAGGGGGACCTGAACCAGGATCAAGGCGCCCGGCATGGTGGAGCCAAGCGTCAACCAGAACAGCGCCGCGACGGCGCCCGCGCCACCCGCCAAGAATGCATTCCTGGACATAGAAGAACCCGGCGCGTTACCCGGAAAACCGGGTTATTTAATCAGATAGGGCAGGAGCGCCATATTGCGCGCCCGTTTGATCGCCCTGGCCAGGACCCGCTGTTTCTTGGTCGAAACGGCGGTAATGCGGCTTGGAACGATTTTTCCGCGTTCGGAAACATAGCGCTGCAGAAGCTTGACGTCCTTGAAGTCGATCTTGGGGGCGTCTGCCCCGGAAAACGGGCAAGATTTCGGGCGTCTGAAAAATGGCCGGCGGCTCATGCGTCATCTCCTTTGGGCCCAGTCTCCGCAGGCACGGTCTCGGCAGGCGCCTTGGCTTCATCCGGAGCCCGAGCCGGCCGGTCGTCATAGCTGTGGCTGGGCCTGCCGCCGCGATCATCGCGCGCGCCCCGGCTTTGCATCATGGCGGAGGGCTCTGGATCCAGTTCATCGACCCGGATGCTCATATGGCGCAGAATGTCTTCATTGATGTTCATATTGCGCTCCAACTCATGCA
>CALGIA010000137.1 GCA_937916005.1 uncultured Rhodospirillaceae bacterium | reverse complement strand
AAAATGGGATATACGAGTTTTTTGTCAAACATGTGAATCCTCCCTCTGCAGCAATTTGCGTGCAATGTCTTCATTCGCCGTCCTGTTCTGCGACAGGCTGCGGCATGATTATTATCAGCAGCCCAACGGGGCCAACACCGGGGAGTGTACCCGAAGCAAATATGTCCGCAACGTCTAACTCCATGTCCCGGAACTATTTTGCTGGGTTTTTTAAGCTCAATATGGAACTGTATAATCGAAATTTATGGCGAGGATTGAGTGTGATGACCAAAGAGTCACCCTTATCTCTGCGGCCTTTGGGGGCGACACTTGGATCGGAAGTCATCGGACTCGATCTGGCGAAACCCATGCCGGATGAGCTTGTTGATGCGGTCCGCCATGCCTTTCACGAGAATTTGATATTGTTATTTCGCGACCAGACCCTGTCACCCGGCGATCAGGTCGCGTTCACACGGCATTTCGGGGCGGTCGAGGCGCATCCTCTGGGGTCGAGACGCGGGTTGGACGGCCATCCGGAAATTCTGGTGCTTGAAAACCGGCCGGGCAAACCGGGTGCGCGCAATGATTTCTGGCATTCGGATATTTCATTTTCGGAGCGCCCTCCCTTGGGATCGGTCCTGCATGCGATCGATGCGCCCGCGCCCTATGGCGACACGATGTTCTGTAATATGTACAAGGCTTATGAAGATTTGTCGCCCGGCCTGCGCCGGATGCTTGATCCCATGACCGCGCTGCACAGTGCCGCCCCCCTTGTGCGGCGCAACAATGATGAGGCCAATGACGGGCTGCCGATCAGAAATATCCCGGATCCGGCGGAGCATCCGGTTGTGAGAACTCACCCCGGAACCGGCCGCAAGGCGATTTTCATCAGTGATTATTATACCGAGCGCTTCACGGGAATGACCGCCGAGGAAAGCCGGCCCCTGATCCAGTATCTTTGCGCTCAGGCGATCCGGCCGGAAAACCTGTACCGTCATCGGTGGCGCAATGGCGATGTGCTGATGTGGGACAATCGATGCGCGATGCATTACGCGGTGCTCGATTACGACGAAACCATGCCGCGGCTGATGCACCGCACCACGGCGGCGGGTGAGCGCCCAATTTAACCGGAGTCCGTTATGGTAGGCACGGAAATCGCAATTGCGGCATCCGATGGCGGAACGATACCGTCATATTTATCAACGCCGTCCGCCGCCCAGGGGGCGGGGGTTGTGGTCATTCCCACTATACTCGGCGGTGAACCCTATATGGTTTCGTTCGCCGATCGCCTCGCGGCGGAAGGTTTCGTGGCGGTCCTGCCCGACATGTTCTGGCGCGATGAGGACCCGGGCGTTCTCGATCATGACGAACAGGGGTTCAAGCGCGCCCATGCCCGCAATGGCCGGTCCGATATCGAACAGGGCATGGATGATCTGGCCGATGTGATCACTGCATTGAAGGCGCGTCCCGAATGCAACGGCAAGATCGCCGTCATCGGGTTCTGTTTCGGCGGCGCCCATGTGCTGCTCGGCGCGGCGCGGCTCGGGATCGACGCGGGAATCTCGTTTCATGGATCCCATGTCGCCAATCATCTGGATGAGATCGTGGGGATCAAATGTCCGTTGAGCTTTCATTATGGAGATAACGACGCCGTCGCGCCCATGGAAGAGATCAACCGGATCAGGACTGCCTTCGAAACCCTTGAGAGCGCGGAAGTTTATATTTATCCGGGCGCTATTCACGGTTACATGCAGCCCTGGCGGGGCGAGAATGGTTATGACGAGGCGGCGGAAGTCGCGTCGTGGGATCGCGCGCTGAAGGTTCTGAAATCTATCTGAGAAGACCCCCGGCCGGCATCGTTTAACGATTCCGGCCGGGAAAATCGCCCTCAGTACACCAGGAAAAGTGCGATCTGTGGAAAGACCGTGACCAGGATCAGAACCAGCAGCATGGTCAATGCGAACGGCGCCGCGCCGTAGAATATGTCGTTGACCGATATTCGCTTGTCCTGAAGATTGTTGTGGATCACGAAACAGGCCAATCCCAGCGGCGGCGTCAGCAATCCGATCTCCACGCCGATCACGGTGACAATGCCGAGCCAGACCAGATCCACATCAAATACCCCCATGGCCGGCACGGCCAGCGGCACCATGATCAGCATGATTTCGCCAGCCGACATGATGGTGCCGAGAACGACCAGGATGATGATGTAGATCGTTATAAGTGCTACGAACCCAAGTCCCGAGCTGACGATAAACTCCTCCATTTCAGTCGGAATGCCGCTGATTGTGAGCATTCGGCCATAGAGATGGGCCGAGATCAGCAGGAAACAGATCGCGGCCGTCACATGGCCCGTTTCGACCAGCACCCGCCATAGATTCGAGAGCGAGAGTTTGCGCCGCACCAGGGTCAATATAAATCCGCCCAGCGCGCCCACGCCCCCGGCTTCGGTGGCCGTGAAAACGCCGCCATAGATTCCACCGAGAACCAGGCAAATCAGCAGGACAATGGGGACCAGCTTGATAATCATATGGAACAGGCTCATCTCCGCATCCCGGGATTCCGCCATGCGCCGTTCCATGTCGGGTTGGACATAGTCGGGCCAGCGATAGGCCAAGAACGAGATCAACACGGCGAAAGCGAAGGCCAGCAATATACCCGGCAGGACCCCTGCGATGAACAGGTCCCCGATCGAGGTTTCGGCCAGGATGCCGAACAGGATCAGCAACAGGCTGGGCGGGATAAGCATCCCAAGCACCGATGACCCCGCGACCACCCCGACCGCGAAGCGGGGCTTGTAACCAAGTCGCAGCATCTCGGGCACGGCGACCTTGGTGAAAACCGAGGCCGATGCGATGGATGTGCCGGTTACGGCTGCGAACACCGCATTGGCCGCCACTGTCGCGATGCCAAGCCCGCCTTTCAATTTTCGGAAGATGTGATTTGCAACGTCGTAGGTGTCTCGTCCGATATCGGAAACGCTGACGAACAAGCCCATCAAGACGAAAAGCGGAATGACCCCGAATTCGTATCGCTGCAGGCTTTCGGCCGCCGCCAGGGCCAGCAATTTTCCCGCGACGGTGAGGTCTCCCTGGATCATCCAGACGCCGAAGAAGGAAATCAGCGACAGCGCCACCCCCACATGCATTCCGATATAGACGGAAACCAGTACGAAGAGGATTGAAACCAATCCTATTTCCACGTCACTCATGGTTGCTGCTCCCACCCGAACCCATATGTTCGTTGTCTCGGTATCCGAGCAGGTATCGGAAATCCTCCCTGACATGGCGGATGAACTGGATGCAACAGCATGATGAGCCGATCAGGATGACGGCCTTCACGGGCCATTCCGGCACGGTGAAGTCGCCCTCATTGCCGGCATAGGATTGGGAAAGCCAGGCTTTTTCCAGGAACGGAACAGTGTATCCGAAAATTACCGCCATAAGGATCACGCCGAGCGCATTGTAAAACAGTTGCAGCACATGGCCGATTGCCGGGCGGGTCTGCAGCAGGCGTCCGATCATCACATCAGACCGGGTGAAACGGCCGACACGCAAGGCGTCGCTCATTTGCAGGAACACGATGGCGACAATTGACATGGTCACCGCCAGCGGCACGCCGCGGACGGGTGAGTTGAACAAATAACGCATGAAAACGTCGAGATTGATCAGGATCATGATCACGAAGATCCAGATCGTGCCGATGCCGTTAAGCGCCGATACAATTGCGTTGAAAAATTTCCCCAGGATGGGAGTGGGTGAATCCGGCGGGCTACTGGGCATCTATTCTCGCCCTCCGACAACCCGTCCCGGAACGAGAACCTTCTGAAACGGCCGTTGTTCGACGCAGCCCTGTCTGGACTGATTTCAACATTGCATTCCTCCCATCCCCGGGGCCCCACATCCCCGGGGCCCCAATCGATCCGATTATTTTAATGATGCGCCCTGCATGCGCGTTTCGGGACCTTTCGTCGATAGTAACCATTTCATATCAAATATCCAGTTCAAGGTATTCAATTTTTCATGATCGATAGATATTGCGCTCCCGACCGGTTTGTAACAACATGGAGACGTTGGAACTCCAAATCCAAGATTTCAAGACACTCTGGATGCTTCAACGGAAAGTTTTGAGGGAGGACGTTATGGATAAATTCTTGAATAAAAGTGTGATCGTGGTTTCGGCCGCGCTCGCGGCGGCGGCGTTTTCGCCGGTCGCAGGTGCAAAGGAAGTAAAGATCATTGTGACCGCCACGGCGCCGGGCCCCGTCACTTATGTTGCAATGACCACAACGAAATTTATTCCGGAAGTCGACAAGCGGCTCGCCGCGACCGGCAAGGATTTCAAGATAAAGTGGGTTAAAGCCTATGCCCAAGCCGTGGCGAAGGCCTATGAGCAATTCGAAGCGGTTGAGGCGAACATCGCGCAGATGGGTCTCATCGTGAAAAATTTCGAGGAATCGAAACTGGCCCTTGAGCAGTACGCAACCATGGTTCCGTTCAGTGGCGAGACGGATGAGCAGATCATTTCCATCGATTCCAATATTCGTAAAAAAGTGCCGGGAATGAATGAGGTCTATCTCAGGAACGGGCAAACCTTTCTGGTTAGCGGCGTTTCGCCCATGTACGATCTTTTCACCACCTTTCCGGTCAAATCGATCGACGATATCAAAGGTAAAAAAATCGGCGTCAGTGGCGTTCTTGGACAGTTTTTCCGCGGCACGGGCGCCGTGGTGGTGACGTCCGCCATGACCGAATCCTATACCAGCATTCGCTCCGGCGTTTACGACGGCTATCCAATCAGCATCGGATTATCCTTCCCCTTCAAGACCTACGAAGCCGCCAAATTTTATACGCCGACACATTTCGGCGTAAGCACCGGTACGGCGATGACGGTGAATACCGAGGTCTGGAATAGCTTTCCCCGCTATGTCCAGGACATCTTTCGCGATGTCGCCGTCGAGTGGCCTGTTTGGCAGGTCGCGGCGGACAGGAAAAAATTGGCTAAATTTTCCGGAATCATGAAAAAGAAAGGCGTGAAGTTCGGCTCCATCTCTCATAAGGAGCGTTTGCGCTGGGCCAACGCGATGCCAAATATCTCTCTGGAATGGGCCAAGCGCCAGGACGCCAAGGGACTGCCCGGAAGCGCTGTTCTTGCGGCTTATTTTGACGAGTTGAAGCGGGTCAATGCCAAGGGGCTTCGTGATTGGAGCAAGGAATAATCGCGGTTCGGTTTGATTTTCGATGAACTTTGGGGCCGTCCAGTTTCCGAATTGTTTTGGAACGGGCGGCCCTAACTGTTTTGCGTAAAGCCTATAAATAAAGAATCCAATGGGAGGATAAAATGGGACTTATGAAGCTTGTGCGCGGCGGTCTGGTCGCGGCGGCCGTTGTGGCGGTTGGGATGGGCGCGGTTTTCACGTCCTCGACACCGGCATCGGCGAAGAAGATCATGATCAAGCTGGGTCATCCGCTGCCGCCCAAGACGGGACTGCAAGTATGGGCAGAGGCCCTGAAGGCCGGGTTGGAAAAGCGCCTCGGGGACCGGGTCGAGATGAAGATCTTTCCGGTCAGCCAGCTTGGCGCGATTCCGCGCATGATCGAAGGCGCGCAGTTGGGCACGATCGAGATGATCGAGATGCCGCCGGCATTTTTCACCGGGCTCGATCCGCGCTTCGGCGTGCTGTCCGCTCCCGGAATATTCCGTGATTTTTCCAATGGCCACCGCGCGGTTCATGATCCGGAATTCAAAAAGGCGTTCTGGCCGATCGGCGAACGCAAGGGGCTCAAGATGATCGGCATGTCCTGCGACGTTCCGACCGATTACGCGACCGTGAAGCCCATTCATACGCTGGCTGATTTCAAGGGCCGCAAGCTGCGCGTATTCGGCAGCAAGTTCGAGATCGAAACCCTCCGACGGGTCGGCGCCACCGGCGTGCCGATGCCTCTGTCCGAGGTGATTCCGGCAATCCAGCAGGGCACCATCGACGGCAACAAGGCCGCCATGACGGTTTTCGTGCCGTTCAAATATCAGACGGTGGCAAAATATGTGTTCAAGGCCAAATCATCGATCATCTGTATCAACAAGATGGCCAGCAAGGTCTGGTTCGACAAACTGCCGCGCGACATACAGACCGCAATCATGGAGGAGGCGGCGAAGGCCGATGATATGATTCTCGGCTGGAACCAGGCGGTGATCAATAAACTCTACGTCGTCTGGACCAAAACCGGCGGCGTGCTGACCGAGTTGTCGGACACGGAACAGGCCGAGCTTCAACGCCGCCTGTCGACGG
>CALGIA010000136.1 GCA_937916005.1 uncultured Rhodospirillaceae bacterium | reverse complement strand
GTAATCCTGCGCCGATAACAGGGATTCGTCGAAACCGCCGTGGGATTGGACCGCTTCGCGTTGCGCGACGACGGTCGACGTGGCGATGAAATTGCGCAGGAACAGGGACAGATAGGGCGAAGCGCCCCGGTTGAAATGACGCGTGCAGTCGATCGTGGTTTCAACGCCATCATTGGCCTGAATGTAGTTGTGGCTGACCAGCGCGACCGAGTCGTCGTCGAATTTCGGCATGGCGCGGGCCAGTTTTTCCGGCAGCCATTCGTCATCAGCGTCGAGAAAAGCCACATATTTCGTCGTGGCGTTGGCGAGCGCCCGGTTTCGCGCGGCGCCCGGCCCCGCATTGTCCTGCCGCAACAGCAGCAGTTCGACGCCAATGAGCTTGTCTCTACAGACCTCCGCCGCGTCCAGCGTCGAATCGTCCGATCCGTCATCGACCACCACCACGGCGCGAGGTTTCAAGGTTTGCGAGGCGATGCTGGAAAGCGCCCGCCCGATGGTCGATGCCGCCCGGTATGCCGGCATGATTACCGTGACGTCGGCGAAATCTGTTGTCATTTACGCAGCCTCTGCAAATTCAGCCAACCCTACTGTCGGGGCCGTATCGTGTGATCCATCTTCGACATGAATACGGATGGCGAGCTCCAGCATCAGCAGCGCATATATCCGCACGCCGTGCCGATTGACGTCGGTGAAAAGGGCATCAATTCCGTCCTGGGTCCACCAGCCCCGCGCCAGGGTTTCCCGGCGGGTCAATATTCGGAGCGCCTGCGAACCGAGTTCATCACCAAACCATGCCGCAACCGGTGATGCGAAACCCTGTTTCGGCGCATTGATCACGGCGGACGGCAGAAATTCTCTGGCGATATCGCGCTGCAGCGCCTTGGCGTGTCCGCCCGGCGTCCGCACCGATTCCGGCACCGATAGCGCCGCACCCACAAGTCTATGATCGAGCAACGGCACTCGTCCCTCGACACCGACCGCCATGGTGGTGCGGTCCAGCAGGGCCAGCAAATCTTCGCTCAACGCTGTTGTCATTTCTGCGGCCAGCCCGCCGGTTTGAAGATCGGTGGACGGCGCGACCCGGACAAAGTCATCGAACGCGGCAGCTTGGCGTGAGTCTGGCGGCAATGCCCGATTCCCGATCAGCGTCCGCATGGGCGGCGGGAACAGCGTGCTGTGTTCGAACAGATAGGTGCCCCGGTTCCCGCCCAGATTACGCACCCTCGCCAGTTGCCAGGCCGTCATGGGCGAGACCTGCCTGATCGCCGGTTCGATCAAATGTTGTCTGAGAAATTGCGGCGTCCGGACATAAGCCTGTTCGATCGGCTTTGGAAAATAGCGCGGATAGCCTGCGAAAAGCTCATCCCCGCCGGTGCCGCTCAGCGCCACCTTGACCGACCCGGCCAACTCTTTGGAAATCAGGTAATTGGGCAGCAGGGTCGCGTCGAACAGGGGCTCGTCCGCGTACCAGGCGAGGCTGGGCAGCTGCGCGCCCACATCAGCGGTTTCCAGATCGAAAGTGGTGTGCGTGGTGCCGTAGCGCGCCGCAACTTCGGCGGCGAGCGGAGCTTCATCCACCGCAGCGCCTTCGAAGCGCACTGTGTAGGTGTGCAGTGGCCGGTCCAGCGTTTCGGCGGCCAGTGCCACGATCATGCCGGAATCCAGTCCACCCGACAGCAGCGCCCCTAGCGGAACATCGCTGCGAAGCTGCAGCCGAACCGCATCGCGCATCAGTTCCAGCAGCCGTTCGCGGGCTTCCACCGGGTGCGTCAACGGCTTCTGGTCCGGCGCCGGTTGCCAGTAGCGTTCAATGGAAATCGCACCCTCGGCGGAAACAATCATGCGGTGACCGGGCGCGAGCTTTCGGACGCCTTTGTAGAGCGTGTCCGGTGCGGGTACGTACCCGTGAGCGAGGTAGGACGACACCGCCGCCTCGTCTATGGCGGGCGTGATCAGCCCGGATGCGAACAGCGCCTTGACCTCCGACGCAAACAACACGCCGCCACCCGCAGTCTTCGCCCAATAGAGTGGCTTGGCCCCCAGCCGGTCGCGCACCAGGGTCAGCTGATGTGGCTCGCTCTCATAGAGCGCCAGCGCGTAGATCCCGTTCAGCACGTCGACGAAGTCGGGACCCATGCGGCGCGCCAGGGGCAGCACCACCTCCATATCGCCTTCGCTGCGAAACCGGTAGCCGATTTCCCGCGCGCGCAGTTCAGCGTAATTGTATATTTCGCCATTGCCCATCAGCACCCGCGCATTACTGCCGCTGCTCTCGACCATGGGCTGGTCGCCGGTCTCCAGGTCGATGATGGCGAGTCGGGCGAACCCTGCCTGGTAGCGCCGGTCGTCGCTGACCCAGGTCTTTTGGCCGTCGGGTCCGCGGTGGCGCAAGGCCCCGACCATCGCATCCAGCCGGGCCTCGACCACATTCGCCTGGCGCGGCAGGAATAAACCAGCGAGACCGCACATGTCAGATCGCCTCGACTGTAAGCAACGTTTCAAGCGGCAGCGCGGCCGTCATGCCAATGTCGATCACCGTCGCTGGAACCGCCTCGCCATAGGCCAACCAGCATTTGCTCTTTTCAATGGCTACCGCACCGTCGCAGGTCAGGCGAAACCGGCGTCCCGCGCCTTCGATTATGACGCCGCCAGGGGCGGGCTCGACCGGCCAGGTGGTGTGTAGCCGCCGCGCAATGCCGTGCCGGCCCTTGCCATTGATATGATCGGTCAGAAACATGGCGTTGGCGTCAAAACGCCAGTTTCGAGTCACGGCGTCGATACCGTTTATCCGCCGGAATCCGCGATGGGTCAGGTTGAGCCCGTCCGCATTCCGCGTCATGACCGGCGGCGCGCCATCGATTCCGCGCCGGAAGGCCGCGTCGTAATAGGGCTTGTTCGGAGGGTAGGGTTCAGCGTCATCAATCATCAGCGTGTTATGGGCGCGGGCCGATACATATGCCGCCGCCTCGCCGTCCTGTCCATAGGCGCCGCGCCCGGTATCGCGGAACAGGGGCGCGCCGTCGAAATGAATTTCGAACCCGCCAAGATCCTGGTGTCCGTGACCCGGCATGTGCGACCAACCGTCGGGCGCGACATGCCACAGCGCGGCCCAGTGTCCGGAATCAAACCGCCACCAGCCATCCTGCTCCAACTGTTTCACTGGTGGGTTCCCGGCCTGGTTGGTCAGCTCCGCCAGGGCGTCACGCTCCTGCGCAGTTCGCGTCCCGGTCCAGCCCCGGTCCTTATTGCCGCCCGGTAGCAATCCAGCGAGAAAGCCCGGTGGGCAGTCGGGCGAAATATCGCCTATCAGCGGCATCCCGCCCGGCAGGACGAGATGGGGCAACCCCGCTATAGCGCGTTTGGTGATTTCCTCCAGCGCGGCGGTTTCCGGTCTGCCGTTGGTCCGCGCCGCCAGCCAGGCGGAAGCGTAATTGCGAGTAAGCAGTAAGTGATAGTGGCTCGATCCTTCGCGCAGAATGCCCGACGGGCCGAAAATACGCGCGCCTTCCTCGATCAGGATACGCCCGCCGATGTCGGCGTAGCGCTCGATGCCCAGCGCAAGTCCCAGCAGGAACAGCCCCCGTCCATTATTGGCGAGATGGTTGCCCGTATTGCTCTCGCCGAAATATTCCAGCGTGGTCTCGATCACCTCGCCGTGCCCGGCGAGGCATTTCAGTGTGTCGTCACGCGGCCCAGGAAGGCCATGCCGCTGGGCATAATCGAGAATATTGATGACCCGCTCGGCAGCGGTATAGGGATGCCACGGCCAACCAGTGCGCGCCGCCGCGCCATGGAGTCCCCGCCACGCCCGCCACATGGCCGCAACCCACTCAGGTGCGATGTCATTTCCAATGATTGGCAACCAGGCGAAACGATGCAGCCCGAGCAGCGTCTCAGTGTCGACGAAATCCCGCATCATCAGCGCGTGTTCGTCGCCGGGTGACAGCCGGATTGTTTCACCCGGTAAAGCCAGCACCAGATCGCCCTTGGGATCCGAATCCGGCAGTTCCTGAAAATTGGGCGCGGTCGAAGCGAAAGTCGACGGCGTGGGGGATGGTTGATAATCAGCGAGATAGGGCGGTCTTCCCGAGGCCAGGCTATTTCCGCCGGGCCTTCTTCCCAATAGACGTTCCCATAGCCAGCGCCGCAATATTGGGTCGCCGCCAAGCTGGCGCGCCTTCCGGTTCAGGGTGTGCAGTCGCGCCAGGCTCATGGCTGGGACAGAAAGTAGCGCAGTTGATGGTTGCCCCAGTTGGCCACCATCTGATCGCGTGTGAGCGAAAGGGGGTCGGCGCCGCGCCGCATGGCTCCCCTGGTTCCCGTGGCAAACGACCGATAGCCGGCCGCGCGGGCCGATGCGCCATCGCGCGCGGGATCGAAATCGCTATCCGGGATTCCGTAGGGTGCGCAGAAATGGTCGCATACCTGCCCTAACTCGCGTTCAATCGCCTGTTTCGAGTCGCGTAATTCTGTTTCGATTGTTTCCGGTTTCAGGTCCGCAAGCCGCGCATGGGATTTGGTATGGGATCCGAAGCTCATTCCGGCGAGCGCCATGTCACGGCAATCGTCCCAGCTTAGGAAATCCAGCGTCGTATCCTTTCCCGCGAACGCGAAGACATCGCGCGCAATGGCGTCGTCGGGCGTCAGCGATCGGCCCATCAGATCCGTGACCAGATAAAACAAGGCTGGGATGTTGCGCTTCGCCAGGATCGGCGTCGCGCCCGAAAGGCAGGAACTGAAACCGTCGTCAAAGGTAATGCAGAAATAACATCCGTCGATGGGATCACCAGACTCAAGAATTGTTACCGCGTCCGATAGCGAAATAAATTCACCAAATTGGGAGAAGTAATCAAGCTGCCGCTCGAAACCCCCGCGCTCGTCATCGAAGACATGGTGGTAGTATGGAAACCGGATCCATCCGCCGTCACAATCCACCCGCCGGGTCAGCGAAAGCGCGCGCAGGGCAAGGTCGCGCGCCGCCCATCTGGCGCGAATCTTGAAAGGCTTGGTGGCGATGAACTCCGAATGAAGGCGGGTCGGGAAAAGTCCGTTGGCGGGTTGGTCGATCATCACATTGTATCCAGATCGCCGCCCATGAAACGCCATGAAGTGTGATCGAATATGCGGTTATCGACTTCGCTGTCGCCCAGTGCCCGCACGATCAGCGGCGCACCCCGGTGGCTGAAAAATCCGCCGCGCCTCAGCGCCGAAATTACTGGCGGAATATTCGTCACGGTTTCCAGAATCCAGGCCCGGCGCGTGGTGGCGCGGCCGATTACAGCGCCGACAACCGCGCGCAATCCTGCCGATTCCGCGCCCAGCAACTCGACCAGGTGGGCGCGGCCATCGGCCACATCGCCCCAATCGGCGTTCTGCATCCCCCATATGCCCGCTGCCACCAGTATTCCGTCGCGCCGGGCGCAGATCCACTCATAGTCATGGGCGGCTGCGTGCGCATAGCGCCAATCGAGCCACTCGGGCGTGCGCTCAATACGGCATAGTCCGGAATCATCGCGCCAGCTTTCCAATAGGTCCCTAAGGGCTGCCGACTCCGGCTTTCCCATGGAAATTTCAATGTCACGCCCGCCTCTGCCGCGCGGCAGCGCCCGTGCGGCCAGATCGGCGAACGGTCCCACGACTCCAGGCATACGGGGGTGATGCGACGGGCGGAGCAGGCGGACCCAGTGCTGGATATCACCGGTGTGATTCCAGTCTAGCCGGCGCACGAAGCCCGGATAACTCAGTGTGTTTGGAAAACCATACAGCACCTGGAAGTCGCACGCCGCCGCCGTCTCGTAGCATGCCTTGGCGAGGGTGGTGAAAATTCTCCGTCCCTGATAATCGGGGTGGGTCATGGTATCCATGGACTGGCCACCGAGCACAACCGCCGCGCCGATCCGCAGCCGCACCGGCCACAGGGTGTAAAAACCCGCAATGATTTCGCCGTCCAGAGCGATGGCCATGGGGCATTCGCCGTCGGGCGAGTCGAACCATCGCCAGCGGTCGAAATCTTCCGGCCGGTTGTTGCCGCGCACCGCTTGGTAAAGTTGACGGATTGCCTGCAGGTCATCCCGGCCGGCCTGGCGAATCTCAAGTGTTTCGGTGGTCACGAAAACTCTTAATCCACGAAGGGGGGGGCGCCCCGTTCCGGCACGAAGTTGTTGGTCACCCCGTCGATGGCGGCGCGGCCCATGGCGATGCGGGCTTCCTGGGCGCTGCCGCCGATATGGGGCGTGCACAGAAAATTCGGCGCATTCAGCAGATCAT
>CALGIA010000135.1 GCA_937916005.1 uncultured Rhodospirillaceae bacterium | reverse complement strand
ACTGTTTTCCGAGGAAATCCCCGCCCGCATGCAAAAGCGCGCGTCGGAGGATTTGAAAAAGCTGGTCGCGGACGGGCTGAAGGCCGCATCGCTGGAATTCTCGTCCGCCGATGCCTACGTCACCCCGCGCCGGCTGGCGCTGGTGGTCGACGGCCTGCCGGAACGCCAGCCGGATGTGTCCGAGGAAAAGCGCGGCCCCCGGACCGATGCCCCGGAAAAGGCCGTGGAAGGTTTCCTGCGCGGCAACGGCCTGACGCTGGAGCAGTGCGAGAAGCGCGCGACCGACAAGGGCGAGTTCTGGTACGCGGTGACCGAAAGCAAGGGCCGGGCCACGGCGGAGGTTCTGCCGGGCGTGCTGGGCGATGCGGTCTCCGCCCTGCACTGGCAGAAATCCATGCGCTGGGGCACGGGATCCATGCGCTGGGTGCGGTCGCTGCAACGGGTGTTGTGCCTGTTTGACGAGACAGTCCTGCAGCTGACAATCGGCGATGGGATCGCGGCGGGGAACCTCACTTCGGGCCATCGTTTCCATGCGGGCGAGCCGTTCCAGGTCAGGAATTTCGCCGACTATCGCGACAAGCTGCGCGCCGCTCATGTGATCCTCGACGCCGCCGAGCGGCGGGACATCATCGCCGGGGGCGCGGCTGCGCTGGCGCAGGCCGAAGGCCTCACGGTGCAGGACGACCCGGCCTTGCTGGATGAGGTTTCCGGGCTGGTGGAATGGCCGGTTCCGCTGATCGGCACAATCGACGCGCCCTTCATGGAGGTGCCGGGTGAGGTACTGACCAGCGCCATGCGCAATCATCAGAAATATTTCTCCCTTGAAAACCCCGACGGCAGCCTCGCGCCGCGCTTCATCGTGGTGGCCAATCTGGATGCGCCCGACGGCGGCGCGCAGATCACCGCCGGCAATGAACGGGTGCTGCGCGCTCGGCTGTCGGATGCAAGATTCTTTTGGGACAATGACCGTAAAATCCGGCTCGAGGAACGGGTGCCCGAGCTGGACAAGATCGTGTTCCACGCCAGGCTGGGCACGTTGGGCGAAAAGATCACGCGGGTTCAGACCCTGGCCGCCGAGCTGTCCGAGTTCATCGAATGCGACCCTAATTTGGCGCGCTCCGCCGCGTTGCTGTGCAAGGCCGATCTGGTGACCGAGATGGTCGCCGAGTTCCCCGAATTGCAGGGAATCATGGGGCGTTATTATGCGCTGGGCGAGGGCGAAAAGCCGGAAGTTGCCGACGCCATCGCGGAACATTACGCGCCCCAGGGACCCAATGATGCCTGCCCGACCGCGCCGGTGTCCGTCGCCGTGGCGCTGGCCGACAAGATCGACACCCTGGTCGGGTTCTTTGCTATTGACGAGACGCCGACCGGATCCCGCGATCCGTTTGCCTTGAGAAGAGCGGCGTTGGGTGTGATCCGGTTAATTACAGAAAATAAGCATCGTATAAGTCTTAACGAGGCATTTTCGAACGCTTTAAACGGATATCTAAGACAACAAAACGCGCATGTCAGAGAACACATTGACGCGCGGTCGGCTGGGAAATACACACCCGAAGAAACGTTGGCTGCGATTTATGACGCGTTGCATATGGACGCTCTCCTCGAGTTCTTCGCCGACCGTTTG
>CALGIA010000134.1 GCA_937916005.1 uncultured Rhodospirillaceae bacterium | reverse complement strand
GGGTTGTCGATATCGACGCCTTCAAGCGCTGTCGCGAAATGATTTGAATAGCTTTCCCGGCGAATTTCACCATCGGTTATGATGTCGATACCGGCGCGCTCCATATCGCGCACAGCCAGGATCGTCGCATCGTCCTGCGCCTCCCGAAGATTTTGCTCCGGCACCCGCCATAATTCACGCGCTCGCACGCGTGGCGGCATCCGGCTTTTCAACTTGTCCCTATCGACCAGCCAGCCGGGCTGCGGATAGCTTCCAACCACGCTGGTCGGAAGCAGACGGGGAACTGTTCTACGCATACACACCAACCTTCATTTTAGTGCGACCGGGGTTGTTTCATGAACGAGCTCCGATCCGCCGTCGTGACGGATATATTGAGCTTGGCATCGTCCCGCAGAATTCCGAGCGATACGGTGATGCCGGCGTCTCCGGCGCTCCAGACCTTGCGGTACAGGTCGGCGAGGGCCCCGACCTGAAGGCCATTGACCGCGAGCACCACATCACCGGGCTCAACGCCGGACTCATCGGCGGGGCTGTTATTGGAAATCGACGTCACCAGCACACGACCGAGAGTTTCCATGCAGTAAAGACCCATCCAGGGCCGGGCCGGAGTGGTTCGGTGGCCGTATTTCAGCAAGTCATCGAGCACGGTTTTCAGCAGATCGATCGGCAGAAACATATTGCCGGCCTCGAAAGTGTCCTCTTGGGCAGCGTCCTGAACGAACAACGAACCAACGCCGACAAGCTTGCCGCTGTCGTCAATCAGGGCCGAACCGCTCCAGTGTGGATGGGGTGGCGTCGTAAAAATCGCCTCATCAAGCATGTATTCCCAGTAGCCGGCGAATTCCCGTTTCGACGCCACGACGGCGTTGATCGCCTGGCCGCGCCCACCGCGAGCGCCGATTATCAATGTTTCCTGTTCGACGACATCGGCGGAACTGCCGAGTTCAATAGGTTTCACCCCAAGATCGCCGGCGGCGCGCAAAAGCCCAAAACCGGTTTCATAGTCATATGCGATGCCATGGGCATGTACCGTTGCCCCGTCATTGGTCGTGAGAATGATCGTCTCGGCCTCGGCGATCAGATAGCCGATGGTGACGACCAGCCCATCATCGCCGATCAGTATCCCGTTGCCCTCCCGCTCGGTCCCCAGATAGGAAGACGAAAAAGCATCTTCAGGGGCGCTCGCCTGAAGGCTGAGAACAGGCGCCAGCGCCGCGTCGAGGTCAAAGGCGAGTTGATCGGGTTCCGGCCGGCTCGCCGCCGTAAACATGGGGTCGAAAACATGGGCAAGCCCAAGGGGTTTGTGACCGTTTGATTCTTTAATGCCGCTCATGGATCCTACCGATTTGATGCCCGCATCCGGGCTCGGATAAAGCCTAACACCGGCCCCCTTCCGGCGCAAAGGTTGAGGCAAAAAATGCGTTGGTCGGGTGAGTTTCCGGAGAGGATATGGCGTGACCGGTCCCGCGTGCTATCCTTTGGACGAAATCTCCATCAAATTGATCAGAGCACCCATGACCACCCAAACCCGTTTCCGAATTGGCGTCGATGTCGGCGGCACCCATACAGACCTTGTCCTGCTTGATACCGACACGGGGTCGCTCGCCATCGAAAAAGTGCCAAGCACGCCGGCCAACCCGGCTTTGGCCGTGCTGGACGGCGTCGGACGGTTTATCGCCAAAGGGATCGACCCGGCGGCCATCGAATTTTTTTCCCACGGGACAACGATCACGACCAATGCGCTGCTGCAGATGCGCGGCGCACGGGTCGGGTTGCTGATCAGCGCCGGGTATCGGGCCATACAGGAAGTCCAGAACCAGGCCCGTGACGGCAATCCGTTTGATTATTTTTACAAAAAGCCGGAACCGATTGCGCCACAAAGCCTGACAAGAGAGATTCCGGGCCGCATCGATTTCGAAGGAAACGAACTCGCCCCGCTGGATGAAGACACCGTGCGGCAGGCTGCACAGGAACTTTCCGACGCGGGGGTGGAATCAATTGCGATCTGCTACCTGTTTTCATTCATGAACCCGAGCCATGAAAAAACCAGCCAAAAAATCATCGAAGACAGTTTCCCGGACATCCAGATTTCGACGTCTTCCGAGGTGATGCCGCGCATCCGCGAATGGCCACGGCTGTCGACCACGCTGCTGAACGCCTATCTGGAACCGGTGCTGGTGCGCTATATCTCCGATCTGGCCAAGGGGCTCGATGAAATCGGCGTGACCACCCCGCAACGTTTTCTGATGCAGTCGAATGGCGGCGTGATGCCGTTTACCGCGGCCATATCGGGCGGCAAGACCGTGCATACGCTGTTGTCGGGACCGGCGGCGGGCGCGCAGGCCGGGGCGTATCTGGCGGCGGAAGACGCAAAAAGCGGGCTTGTGACCCTCGATATGGGCGGCACGAGCTGCGATATCGCCTTTATCGAGGGCGGCGCGCCGCTGGAAACCACGGAAGGTGTGGTCGACAGACGCCCGCTGGATGTCCCCGCGCTTGATCTGACCACCATCTCGGCCGGCGGCGGGTCCATCGCCTGGATCGACCGTGGCGGATTTCTGTGCGTCGGCCCCCATAGCGCCGGCGCTGACCCCGGGCCGGCCTGTTACGGCAAGGGCGGTGAGGACCCGACCGTGACCGATGCGGATATCGCCTGCGGTTTTCTGAACCCGGAACAATTCCTGGGCGGGGCCCAGAATATCGACGCCAAAGCGGCGCTCACCGCACTGGTTCAAAAAATTGGCGATCCCATGGGGCTTACCGGACTGCAGGCCGCCGCCGGCATCCGGCGCATCGTCGACATGCGCATGGCCGACGAAGTGCGCGTCGTGGCGGCCAAGCGCGGTGTCGATCCACAGGAATTCACCCTGCTGCCGTTCGGCGGCGCGGGCGCCGTGCATGCCGCCGCCGTGGCCAAGGAACTGGGCATCCGCCGGATCCTGGTACCGCCGAGACCGGGCGCATTTTCTGCGCTGGGGCTGCTGTGCACCGATGTGGTGCATGATTATATCCGGTCCGAGCTGCGCCCGCTGGACCAGGTCACGCCCGGCCATGCGGAACAGATCTTTGGCGAGCTTGAGGCGCGCGCGGCAAGAGAACTGCGGGACGAAGGCCTGGACCCGGACGACGCGATCAATCTGCGCGAACTGGACATGCGCTATGTGGGCCAGGGCTATGAGCTTCGGGTGCCCCTGGATGGTTTCGGTCAGGGCGGGCTGGATGATGCGGCCATGGCCGCGTCCCGCGAACGGTTCGACGTCCGCCACGCCCAGCTTCACGGCCATGCGGCGGCTGAAAAATCGGTCGAGGTAGTGAGTTACCGGCTCCGCGTTCGCGTGACGGTGCCCCGCTATGAACCCACACCGCCCATTGACGCGCCGCCCCATGACGCGCCGGCAACCAGCGTTACCGGAACGCGCAAGGTCTATTTCGACGGAGAAACGGCGCACGAGACGAAAGTGTTCGACCGGGACGGTCTGGATGCGGGCGCGCGCATGGATGGCCCGGCAATCATCGAACAGTTCGACGCCACCACAATCGTTCCGCCCGGTTGGACGGCCAACGTGGATGGCGATCTCAACCTGATCCTCGAACACGGTTGACCCGCATATGGTTGACGTCATCACGACCCAGGTTTTGCTCGGCAAGATATCGGCCCTGACCGACGAGATGCACTACCATTTCTATCGGTCGGGCTATTCGACGATCATCCGGGAATCCCGTGATTTTTCATGTGCTATTCTCGATAAAACCGGCGGATTGATTGTGGCCCCGCCGATGTTCTTCCATGCGCCGGTCTACAAGCATCTTGTGGCGCGCACCCTGGAACTCTATGGCGAGGACGGACTCCAGGCCGGCGATGTATTCGTCTGCAATCATCCCTATGAGGGCGGCCTGCCGCATGTTTCGGACATGGCGTTCATCGCGCCCATATTCGCCGACAACAAGCTGGTCGCCTTCTCCGGCTCCATCGCCCACAAGGCCGACATCGGCGGAACCAACCCCGGCAGTACATCGGCAAGCTCGACGGAAATATTCCATGAAGGCCTTCTTCTACCCCCGGTGCGCATGGAAAGAGCAGGCGTTCCCGACCTGGATCTGGAAAGACTGATCCTCGCCAATTCGCGCCAGCCGGACCTGGTGCAGGGCGACATGCGGGCGCAGATCGCAGCCACCAAAATGGGCGTCGACCGCATTATTGATCTGTGCGAGCGGTTCGGCGTAGATGTGGTCACCGGCGCCTTTGCCGCGATCCTGAAGCGCGCGTCCGTTGAGCTGAAGGATTCCATCGCCGCCCTGCCCGACGGAGTGTCCGAGGCTGTCGGCCATATGGACGATGACGGCGTCGAGCATGACCGCCCGGTAAAGTTCGCGGTCAAGATCGCTGTCGCGGGCGACATCATCACCTTCGATTTTTCCGATAGCGACCGGCAGGCCAAGGGGCCTGTCAATTTACGCCCATCCATGGTCGAAGCCTGCGTGTTCTATTCACTGATCGGCTGTCTTGGTCCCGATCTGGTCTTCAATGACGGCATGCGGGAGGCTGTGAGGTTCATCTATGCGCCGGATACGGTCACCAATGCCTCGCCGCCCGCGCCGGTGTCGAGTTACCAGAAGGCCAATCTCAAATTAGTCGATGTGATCCTGGAAGCCCTGGCCCGGTTCCGGCCGGAACGGGCCATCGCCAATTCGGGCTCATCCGGATCGATCGCGATTTCCTGGCTTGGCGGCGGCCGGACCGGACAATCCAATCTGCAATATGAAATATTTTCGTCGGCCTATGGCGGCGGCAATGGCCATGACGGGTGTTCGGCGGTGGCCACCCATCTGTCAAATCTGCACATCACGCCGATCGAAATTCTGGAATCAGAATATCCCTGCCGGATCACCGAGTTCAGCCTGATCCCGGACTCCGGCGGCGGTGGAGAATATCGGGGCGGCTTGAGCTTCCGCCGCACATATGAATTGCTGCAGGACGCCATGGTGACGCGGCGCTATGACCGCGCACGGATCCCGCCAAAGGGTCTTGAAGGCGGCGAGGACGGCCATGCCAGCCGTTTCGTGATCCGAGCCGGCTCGGCGAATGAAGAAGAAACCCCGGCCTCCGGTCGGTACGCTTTGAAGGTCGGCGAAAAATTTCTGCTCGAATGCGCCGGTGGGGGTGGCTATGGCGCCCCGGAACGGCGTGACCCGGCCGCCCTCGCCGAGGATATGGCCGAAGGCCGCATTACGGCCGAGGCGGCCGAGAGGATTTATTCAAAAAAATAACGGGCCCCGGCTATATCCAGCCGGAGCCCGCATGGATCCTCGATCCGATGATGATGCGCTTACTTGCCCATGATCATTATTTGCGCCTGCTTGATCACATTGGCGGGAACATTCATGGATGATGCGACGATCTTTCCGACTTCCTCACCGGAAGCACCGTTCACCCGCAATTTCCGCTTTTTCGCTGCGGCAAGAAAGACGGGATCGGAAATCGTCTTCTGAAACGCCATGCGCAGGGCGGCAACCCGTGACGCGGGCACGCCGGGCGGCACGGCCAGGCCGCGGCCAATCGGGCTCAACGTCGCCATGAACCTGACGATTTTCTTGTGATCCTCATTCTTGACCAAATCGATCAGCATGGGAACATTGGGCAGATCGGGCTCTTTCTTGAACCCGTTCTGGATAACGGACTTCGCGAAGCCTTTTTCGAACCAATGGGGTTTGGCGGTCTTCCACGCCAGCCAGGTCAGGGAAACGCCCTGGGCCTCGCCCAACTCCATCGCGTGCTGTGAGCCGCGCGACCCTTTGTAGCCCATCACGATCTTGAACTTGGAGCCATAGACGCCGTTCACAAGCGCCGGGATCAGATATGTTTGCGATCCCTTGCCGGTGGACGCCATGATGACCTGTTTGGACTTCAAATCGGACAACTTGTTGATGCCGGCGTCGGTGCGCAGCGCGATCACTGAATTGCTCTGGATCACGGTACCGAGCCACGTGAATTTCGCGGCGTCGTAGCGCACTTTTGTGGGCCGCAGAAGTTGCGATATCACCAGCGAATCAGGCGGCATGAACAGCCCGGTGCCATCCTTGGCCATGATGTTGTAGGCATGGTTGGTGGCCTTGATCCCGCCCGCGCCCGGCATGGATTGAGCGACAATCTTGGGATTGCCCGGAATGTGCCTCGACATGTACTCGGCCAGCGTCAGGGAATATTTCCCGTATGTTCCACCCACGCCATAGCCGAACACCAGGGTCAGGGTCTTGCCTTTGTAAAAGTCCGATATGGCGTCGGCCTTGACCGGCGCCGCCGATACAGCGCCGACGGCCAGCACAGCCGCGAGAGCGCCAAATTTCAGCTTGGTAAACATGTTGCCTCCTCAATTGACAGGTTGGTTATTGCGAATTTTGTTTTAATCATACCGATCATCGTCGGATCGGCGATGAACGGCAACAAAATTCTGGGAATTTCGGTGCGGCGGCCGTGCGCATGAACTAATCTGCCCCGGTATCAGAAGGAGGAACTATTGGTCGATCCGATTACCGTGCAGGTGCTCCGCAACAAAATCGCGGGATTGACCGATGAAATGCATTACCATTTCTACCGGTCGGGCTATTCAACAATTATACGGGAATCCCGCGATTTTTCCTGTGTGATACTGGACCGGACCGGCGGCTTGATCGTGGCGCCGCCCATGTTCTTCCATGCCCCCGTGTACAAGCATCTGGTCGGCCGCATCATCGAGCTTTATGGCGAGGACGGTCTTGCCGAAAACGATGTATTCGTCAGCAATCACCCTTATGAGGGCGGTTTGCCCCATGTATCGGATATGGCATTCGTGGCGCCGGTCTTCGCCGACGGCGTGCTGGTTGGTTTTTCCGGATCTATCGCCCATAAGGCCGACATCGGCGGCACCAACCCAGGCAGCACATCGGCCAGCGCCACGGAAATTTTCCATGAAGGCCTGCTTTTGCCGCCGATCCGGATATATGAAGGCAGTGTTTACAAGGAGGACCTGGAACGGTTGATTCTGGCCAATTCGCGCCAGCCTGAACTGGTCCAGGGCGACATGCGGGCGCAAATAGCGGCCACCAGGATGGGAAGCGAGCGAGTTGCCGAGCTCTGCGGCCGTTTCGGCGCGGCCACTGTAATTGACGCCTTCACTGCCATCCATAAGGGGGCGGCCGCCGATCTCCGATCCGCGATCGCATTGCTGCCCGACGGGTCGTCGAGCGCGGAGGGCGTGATGGATTCAGATGGCGTTGAGCGCGACCGGCCGGTGAAATTCGCGGTTACGGTCACCGTCGAGGGTGAAATCGTCACCTTCGATTTTACCGCCAGCGACCGACAGGCCAAAGGCCCCGTCAATCTGCGGCCGTCCATGGTCGAGGCCTGCGCCTTTTATTCGCTGATCGGCTGCCTCGGACCGGATTTGCAGTTCAATGACGGCATGCGGGATGCCGTGCGTTTCAAGTTTGCGCCCAACACCATCACCAACGCATCCGCCCCCGCGCCGGTGTCGAGCTATCAGATGGCCAATCTCAAGCTGGTCGACGTGATCCTTGAGGCCATGTCCCATTTCCGGCCCGATCGCGCGGTCGCCAGTGCCGGATCGTCGGGCGCCTTGCTGATTTCATGGCTCGCCGGCGGACGGGAGGGCCAGGCCAACATGCAGTATGAAATTCTTGGGTCGGCCTATGGCGGCGGTTACGGCAATGACGGCGCATCGGCCTGCGCGGCTCATCTATCCAATCTGCACATCACCCCGATTGAGATTATCGAATCCGAATTTCCCTGCCGCATCACGGCGTTCGACCTGACGCCTGATTCCGGCGGCGCGGGCGAACAGCGTGGCGGGCTGGGATTCCGGCGCGAATATGAATTGCTGCAGGACGCCGTGATCGTGCGCCGCGCCGACCGGGCCAAGTTTCCGCCGGGCGGCATCGGCGGCGGCGGCGCGGGTTCGCCCAGCCGGTTTATCCTGCACTATGGAACACCGAACCAGGAAGAGGCCGCCGCATCGGGACGCTACGAGATGAAAGCCGGCGAGCGGTTTTCACTGCAAAGCCCGGGCGGCGGCGGTTTCGGCGCGCCAGCGCAGCGCGACCGTGACGCCGTCGCGCGCGATATCGCCGAAGGATACGTCAGCCCGGCGAGCGCCGCCCGTGAATATGGATACGACCGAAATTCGGCAGGAGACAATAAAATATGACCAGCGAACGCATTGGCCTCATCGGCCCGGGCCGAATGGGGCTCGCCATGGTGAAACATCTGATCAAGGCCGGCTATCAGGTTACCACGACAGACATCAACGCCGAGCAGCTCGCCCTGGCCGCCGATGCCGGGGCCGCGACCGTGGCCAGCGCCGCGGACGTCGGCGCGGCATCGGATTTTGCCATCATCGCCGTGGGTTATGACGCGGAAACCCGGGCGGTGACGACCGGCAAAGGCGGCCTGCTTGAAACCATGAAACCGGGCTCGATCATCGGAATTTCATCCACCATTGCGCCCGAGACAGCGCGGGAAATCGCCGCCATCGCCGCCGAAAAGGGCGTCGAAATCTATGATGCCCCCACATGCCGGGGCCGTTGGGCGGCCGATGAAGGCACCTTGCTGGCCCTGGTCGGCGGCACGGATGAGGTGGTCGCCCGCGCCGCGCCGATCTATTCGACGTTCTGTTCCGACATCGCCCATCTGGGCGGCATGGGCGCCGGCCAGATCGGCAAGGCCATGAATAATTTCCTGATGTGGGTCAACGGCGTGGCGCTGATCGAGGCCGGGCGGCTGTGCGAGGAACTGGACATCGATCTGGTCAAGATGCGCGACGCCATGCTGATCAGTTCGGGCCGTTCGGCGGTGCTGGAGGACTGGGACCGCATGACGTTCACCTGGGCCCTGAAGGACATGCAGGTGGTGTCCGGGCTGGCCGACGAAACCGGGCTGGCCATGCCCTTGGCCGGCGCGATCCGCGAAATGGTCAAGGAAGCCCGACGCATCAAGGCCACCAACCCGCCGGACTGGACCGGCGAGGGCGGAATGTCAAAAATACCTTAGCAAGATCGCACCGGCCTTATCGCGAAAAAACCTAGCCCACTTCCATTGCCGTCACGCCGCCATCGACGAACAAATCCTGCCCCCAGACGAAGGACGAGTCATTGGACACCAGGAACAGCACGGCGTTCGCCGTATCGATGGGTTCGCCGGGACGGTTGGCCAAATTGGTGATCGGACGGTTCGGATCAATTTCGGCCCGGCCCACGGGCGAGCCGGTCTTGTTGGGTGAAACGGTATTGACGCGAATGCCGTACTTCGCAAGCTGGAAGGCCGCGGAGCGGGTGAAATTGGCGACCCCGCCCTTGGCCGAGGCATAGGCCACGGCGCGTGCGCGGCCACGATGGCCGGACGTCGAGCCGATATTGACGATTTTGCCGCCATCGCCCTGAGCCACCATCTGCAGAGCGACATATTTGGTCATCAGGAAGGGGGACCTCAGGGTCACCGCGATGGTGCGGTCCCATTCCTCCTCGGTGATCTCCAGAATGTCCCGATTGTCGGAAATTGCCACGTTATTGACCAGAATATCCACCCGCCCGAAGCGATCGACCACATTAGAGACCAGTTTTTTGACGTCGTCGGCATCAGACACATCGGCCACCAAGGCGACTGCGTCGCCGCCGGCCTTGACGATGTCATCGGCGACAGCCGCGCCCAGTTCCTTGTCGAGATCGACGATGGCGATGCGCGCGCCCTCGGAAGACAGAAGACGGGCGATCTGTTCGCCGATATTGCGCCCCGCGCCCGTAACGATCGCGACCTGGTTTTCGAGCTTCATGTCTATGCCTCAATGTGGATATTTGGATTGGCGGCATTCAATCACTCGGGGGCGGCCCGGTCAAACAATGTCACGGCAACCGCATTGTTGCGACATCTAGTAAGGCGCGTCACCCAGCACGGTCGTGCGGTGGATGGTGCGAATGTCGGGATACTCATATCCGCCGCAGGCGCGGTGATTGACCGACCGGTTGTCCCACATCACGAAATCTCCCTGGCGCCATTTGTGGCGATAGCGGAACTGCTTGTTCAACTGATGGGCAATGAGGTCGTCCAGCAGGGGCTGGGCCTCACGATCATCCATCCCGTCGATGGCGATGGTGAAGCGCGGCGACAGATAAAGGGATTTTCGGCCGGTTTCCGGGTGGGTACGGACCAGGGGATGGGTCACCGTCACATCACGCGCCCGGTAGAATTCTTCCGCGTCCTGGCGCGTGCCGGCAATGGTAACCCGGGGATTTCGAAGCTTGTTGACCGTGTGGACCCCGCGCAACCCATCGAGCCGGCGCTTCATGCCATCATCCA
>CALGIA010000133.1 GCA_937916005.1 uncultured Rhodospirillaceae bacterium | reverse complement strand
TTGCGGCTTTTGCCCGATGCACCGCATCGCGCCGCAAGCCGCGCCTGCCCGAGACCCCGATTTGCCGCCATCAAACGATTCTAACTAACCTGAATTTGCTCTAGCATCGCGCATGGCGGCGACCAGAACCCGGTAATCTTCCGGCGGGCCGTCGGGAAAGCGTTCGCGGATACCGGTGTCGACGGCGCGGTCCATGCGGTCGGCGGTCGCGGTCGCCATCAGCGGTTCGACGCCGAGTTCTTCCAGTGTCGCCACCACTTCGCGCATTTCCGCCGCGCGGCGCTTGGCGTGCAGCGCGACCCGGCTGATGTGATAGGACGCGAGCCCGGGCCAATCGAGACCGGGATAGCTTCCCGACAGCGAGGCCAGGACACGCTCGCTGACCCCGGCCAGTTCGGCGGCGCTCAACGCTTCGACAAACAGGGCCTCCCACCCCTTGACCATCACGCTGCGGAACATCTTGATGGACGACGCCTCACCGATTTCGGTCCCGACCGCCTCAACATCCATGCCGAATGGCGACAGCAATTCCACCAGTTCCACCGCCGCCGCCCCGGCCAGCAGCATGGGAACCTTGTGGGCATAACCCGGAACGGTGGCCATGACCGCCGATTCCACATAGCGCGCGCCGGAAGCCTCTATCACCGCCGCCGCCTTGCGCTTTTTCATGGGCGACGTGGAATTCATATCCATGAAAATCTGGTTCGGCTTCAAATGGGGAACGGCGCCCTCGGCCGCGACCACCGATTGATCGGCGGTCACGGCCGAGAGAATCACATCGGCGTTGGCGATGGCTTCCCCGGGCGTCATGGCGGCGGTCATGCCGCGGTCCGCCGCCGCGTCCCGCAGACGCTGGCCTTTCGCGTTATCGGGAAACAGGATGTCGAACGCGGCGGGCACGCGGGCGCCCTCACCGATCAGGCCTTGCGAAATATCCTGGCCGGCTTCGCCGAAACCGATGAATGCGATGGTGGTCATGGTTTTTCGCTCCGTGTGATCGATGCCTATTTCCGGTATGGTGCCACAGGAACGGCCCGAAAAGAAATGAGGCGAAAAACATGACTTGGAACCCCGAACTCTACCTTGCTTTCGAAGGGCCGCGCTTCCGCCCCGTGATCGATCTGGTGCAGCAGATCAGCCTTGAAGCGCCGACGCGGGTCGTGGACATGGGCTGCGGCACGGGCAGCGGAACCCAGTTGATGAAATCGCGCTGGCCCGACGCGCACTTCACCGGGATCGACGGGTCCGCCGACATGCTGGCCAAGGCCCGTGATGCGGACCCCGCGATAGACTGGGTCGAAGCCGACCTAAATCTCTGGATGCCCGACACGCCGCCCGATCTGATATTTTCCAATGCCGCGCTCCATTGGCTCGACGATCATCACAAGCTGTTTCCGCGCCTGCTCGACATGCTGGCGCCGGGCGGCGTGCTGGCGGTGCAGATGCCGCGCAATTATCACGCGCCGGGGTTGTCGCTGGTCAATGAAACCGCGCTGGACGGCCCATGGCGGCCCCGTCTTGAAGCGATGGTCCGCCAGGTGCCGGTGCAGGAACCGCGCTTTTACTACGAGCTGATCGCGCCGCGCGTGAAGACCCTGAACATGTGGGAGACCGACTTCATCCAGGTGCTGGACGGCGACAACCCGGTCGCGGACTGGACGCGGGGGTCCTGGATGTCGCCCCTGCTGAACGCCCTGGACGGCGACGAACGGGAGGCGTTCGACGCGGAATACCGCCGCCGCGTCGCCGCCGCCTATCCCAAGGAAAAAGACGGCAAGACCCTGTTCCCATTCCGGCGGATTTTCTTCATCGCAACGGTCTGATCAACCCGTCGTCAGGACGATCTTGCCGCGCACGCCCCTTGCATCGAACAGCCCGAGGGAAGCGGCGAATTCGTCCAGCGGACGTATCGCCATGATCTCGGGATGGATTTCGCCGCGCTGAAACATGGCGAACATTTCGCCAAACGCGGATGCCACCCGGCCCGGCGCCTCGGCAATATGGGGATCCACATAGGCGCCGCCGACGGAAATATTTTTCAGCAACAGGTAATTCGCCTTGGCTTCCGGCACCCGGCCCGATGCGAAACCGATGCTGATCAGGCGGCCGTTCATTGAGAGGGCGCGAAGCGCCGCATCGAACACGTCGCCACCGACCACATCGAGCACCAGATCGACCCCGCCCCCGCCGGTCGCTGCCGCGATTTCGCCGCGCAGGGAATTCCGCAGATCAGGCGCGGACAGATCAACCACATGGGCCGCGCCATGGGCCTTGGCCAGCGCGCCCTTGTCGGGCGATGTCACCCCGGCGATCACGGTCGCGCCCCGCGCCCGCGCGATATCAACGCAGGCGAGCCCGACCCCGCCGGACGCGCCGGTCACCAGCACGGTTTCGCCGGACCGCATCCGGCCGCGCTCGATGATCGCGAGATAGGCGGTGAGATAGACATTGCCCATGGCGGCCGCAATCGTGAATTCCATTTCGTCGGGGATCACAAAACAATGGGTCTCGGAAGCCGCCAGCTTTTCCCCATAGGCGCCCTGGGTCACCACGGCAAGCACGCGGTCGCCCGGTGCGCAGCGGGTCACGTCGCCGCCAACCCGGATCACCACGCCGGCGGCGTCACGGCCCGGCACGAAGGGGCAGTCGGGCCGAACCTGATATTTGCCCTGCATCATCAGCCGGTCGGAAAAATTCAGCCCGACCGCCGCCACATCGATCAGCACCTCATCCGGTCCCGGCACGGGATCGGGGAACTCCTCGACCCGATGGGTATCGACCGGCCCGAACTCACGCACCACCACGGCTCGCATGAAACGCTCTCCCTCACAGTTGCGGCGGAGTTTAAAGGCCATGAGCCGCACGGACAATCATCCCTGAAATCGGTGGAATTCTGTGGATTTGCCCGATTCGTCATTGATCTGAATCAATGACGATTTCCATCATCCCCCCGAGAATGGTATTTATCGGGGATTACCATGAGCGGTAACCAACGGGTGCAGGGAGACACAGAACGATGCTCGACGCCAAAACCAAGCCGGACAATGTCGTGGTCAGCGACCTTGATATCTTTACACCTGAAAATATTCGGAACCCTCTGGGGTGGCATCCGATACTACGCGATGCCGCGCCGGTGGTCTGGCTGAGCAAGTATGGGGTCTGGGCGACCGGGCGTCATGAACTCGTCAATGAGATCCTGAAGGACTACAAGACATACTGTTCCAGCGCCGGAGTCGGCCTGGCCAATTTTCACAAGGAAGAACCCTGGCGTCCGCCGAGCCTGCTGCTGGAAGCCGACCCGCCCGACCATACGGGACGGCGCGAAGTCGCGGGCCGCGTGATGTCCCACGCAAATTTGCGGAGAATGAAAGCAACCTTCGAAAAGGAAGCCGCGCTTCTGGTCGACCGGCTGCTCGACAAGGACGACGTGAACGGCGTCGACGATATTGCGCAGGCCTATATCCTGAAGGTCTTCCCCGACGCCATCGGATTGAAGCCCGAGGGGCGCGAGAATCTGCTGCCCTACGGCAACATGGTTTTCAACGGTTTCGGGCCGCGCAACGAGATCTTCGACGAAGCCATGAAGCGCGCCGCGCCGATTAGCGAATACATCATGAAATGCTGCACCCGGGAGGAACTCTCCACCGACGGGCTCGGCGCCCAGGTCTATGAAGCGTGCGACAACGGCGAAATCAGCGAGCATGAAGCGCTGTTCATCGTGCGCTCATATCTCGGGGCGGGGCTGGACACGACGGTCGACACCATCGGCAATGTGATCAACGCCTTCGCCTCCTATCCGGAACAATGGACGAAACTTCGGCAGGACCCGTCCCGCATGCGCGCCGCCATCGAAGAAGTCATCAGGTTCGATTCCCCCTTCCAGGGCGTCTTCCGGACCGCCGCCCGCGACGTGGAAATCGGCGGCGTTCAAATCGCGGAAGATGACAAAATCCTGGTCGCGCCGGGTGCGGCCAACCACGACCCGCGGAGATGGGACAACCCGGACGAGTTTGATATCGACCGGGACGCCAGCGGACATATGGGCTTCGGATACGGCATCCACGAATGCGTCGGGCAGGTGATCGCCCGGCTTGAAATGGAGGCGCTGTTCGGCGAGATGGTCAAGCGTGTCGAGCGCATTGAACCCGTTGGTCCGACGCAGCGGCGTCTGAACAACACTTTGCATGGCTTCGAGAAATTGCCGGTCAAGCTGGTCGGGGCGGCGGCGAATTAGAGCAATTTCAGGCTAGTTAGGATCATTTGACCGGGATTATTCCGCCCCGTGG
>CALGIA010000132.1 GCA_937916005.1 uncultured Rhodospirillaceae bacterium | reverse complement strand
GGCCGGTTGGGATGATTATGTCTCGATCGCTGTCACCGCGATGGTGACGATCGATGAAACGACAGTGGAAAACGGATGTCTTGAGATCGCGCGCTGGACACACCGCAAGGAAATGATCGGTGAATTGTGGCGCCCGCTGCAACCTGAAGAGCTTCTGGATGTGGAGTTCGTGGCCTTGCCCAGCAAGCCCGGCGATGTTGTGTTTTTTGATTCCTTCATCCCGCACCAGTCGGCGCCCAATAATACGGACTCGCCGCGCCGGGTTCTGTATGTGACCTATAACCCGGCCTCGGACGGCGATCACCGCGAGAAATACTACGCCGACAAGCGCAAATCCTATCCGCCGGATTGCGAACGCGATCCCGACAAGGTTTACGAATACAAGGTTTGATTGGCGGTTATACTCCCGCCATGGACCACATCGCGCCTGTACTTGCCCTGGCTTCGCTTGCCGCCTGGATTTATCTGCTGGCCGGGCGGGGTGGATTCTGGCGTTGTTCCGAAATATTGAACAGCGTTGATCGGGCCCCCACCCGGTGGCCCAATGTGGTCGCCGTTGTGCCCGCCCGCAACGAGGCCCAACTGATCGGCGACTGTCTTGGCGCGCTGGCGCGGCAGGATTATCCCGGAAAATTTTCCGTTGTTGCCGTTGATGACAACAGCGATGACGATACCGCGGGCGCGGCCCGCGCCGGGTGGTGGAACGGTTCGCAGGCTGGGCTCCATATCGTTACCGGCGCGCCATTGGCGGCGGGTTGGACCGGCAAGCTCTGGGCGATGGATCAGGGCGTTGCCCGCGCGATAGATATCGATCCCGAGGCGGAATTCATCTGGTTTACCGATGCGGATATCGCCCATGACCCGGATGTTCTGCGCCGTCTGGTCGCCAGGGCGGAGACGGATGAATATGATCTGGTTTCGACCATGGTGTTGCTGAAGTGCCGGGGGTTATGGGAACAATTATTGATCCCGGCCTTCGTGTTTTTCTTTCAGAAACTCTACCCGTTCCCATGGGTCAATGATCCTGGTCACGCAATGGCCGCCGCCGCCGGCGGCAGCATGCTGGTGCGGCGCGCGGCGCTCCAGCGTATCGGCGGCGTCGCTTCAATCCGTAACGAGCTGATCGATGATTGCGCCCTGGCGCGAGCCGTCAAACAGGGCGGCAAAGTCTGGCTCGGATTGACCGATGCCTCGCATTCCCTGCGCGATTACGCCACCCTGGGCGAAATCTGGGCCATGGTGACGCGCACGGCCTTTCATCAGCTGCGGTATTCGGTTTTGCTGCTTATGGGAACATTTCTGTCCATGATCCTGATTTATCTGGTTCCCGCCGGCGTGATTCTGACATGGAAGCTTCATGAAGAGTCCTGGGCGCTGACTTTCGCCGTGGCGGCCTTTCTCGCTATGATGATCGCCTACGGGCCCGGTTTGAGGCTTTATGGATTTGGCGTGGCGCGCGGAATTTTGCTGCCCCTGGCCGCGCTGTGCTATACGGCGATGACAATGGATTCGGCGCGCCGTCACTGGCTCGGCCGGGGCGGCAGCTGGAAATCGCGCATCCACGCGCCCACTGTCTGAGCCCAATGTCTGAGTCCAATGTCTGAGTACGGGGAACGATAATAAATGAACACGGCGTCGCCGGTCGAAACGCCCTCGGGGAAATGGTCGGGGGATGAAAACTTCCCGGTCGGCTCATGGCTGCTTCCGGCGTCACTGCGGCCCCATGTCGCCGTTTTTTATGCCGTGGCGCGCACCACCGATGACATCGCGGACAATCCCGATCTTGCGCCCGGGGACAAGCTGGCCCGGCTGGACGGTTTTGAACGCGCCATTCGCGGCGAAAGTGCCGATGACCCGGATTTTGTAAAAAGTTATCGTCTGCGCCAGAGCCTGGCCGAATGCGGCGTGACCGACCGGCATGTCTGTGATCTGATCGCCGCATTCAAGCAGGATGCGACCAAGCAGCGCTACGACAATTGGAATGATCTGGTCGGTTATTGCAATCTGTCGGCGGCCCCGGTCGGACGTTATCTGCTCGACCTGCATGGCGAGGACCCGGCGGATTACGAAGCATCGGACCCGCTATGCAATGCGCTGCAGGTGCTTAACCATCTGCAGGATTTGAAAGAGGATTATCTTGAACTGGACCGGGTCTATTTGCCGGGGGACTGGATGGAACAGAACGGCGTGGCGGTTCCCGACCTTGCGGCGGACGCGGCCAGCGCCGGCCTGCGCATCGTGATCGACAAGGCGCTCGACGGGGTCGATGACATGATGGCCCGCGCCCGCACCCTGCCGGGGCGTCTGAAAAGCCGGCGGTTGGCGATGGAATCCGCGGTCATCGTGCGCCTCGCCGACCGGTTGACCGAATTGCTGCGCAAGGGCGACCCCATCGCCGGACGGGTCGCGCTGACAAAATTTGATTTTATGAGTTGCGGCCTGCGCGGCATGGCGTCGGTCTGGATTGGCGGGTAGGCATGAACGGAGAACAACGCACAATATTACTGACGCCGGGGCCGTTGACCACGTCGCTTGCGACCCGGGAAGCCATGCTGCGCGACTGGGGGTCGCGTGACGGTGATTTCATCGCGCTGACGGCGCGCATCCGGTCGCGTATCACGGCCATGGCAGGCGGCGAGGGAACCCATTCCTGCGTGCCGATCCAGGGCAGCGGCACTTACGTGCTGGAAGCCGCGGTGGGAAGTTTCGTTCCACGGGACGGCAAGCTCCTGGTGGTGGTGAACGGCGCGTACGGCCATCGCATCGCCCGCATCTGCGGCATCATCGGACGCCAGATGACCATTTATGAAACCGATGAGAACGTTACCCCCGACCCGGCGCGGATCGGTAAAATCCTGGCCGGCGATTTGTCCATCAGCCATGTCGCCGTGGTTCATTGCGAAACCACTTCGGGGATCGTGAACCCGATCGAGGACATTGCCCGGATTGTCGCCCGGGCGGGGCGCAAGCTGATGATCGATGCCATGAGTTCGTTCGGAGCCATTGCGCTCGATCTGGCCCGAATACCATGCGACGTGGTGATGGCGTCATCCAATAAATGCCTTGAAGGCGTGCCTGGGTTGGGATTTGTCGTGGCCTTGCTCGACGCGCTCGACGCCTCGGCCGGTAACGCGCCCAGCCTGAGCCTCGATCTGCATGACCAGTGGGCCGCACTCGAAAAATCCGGTGAATGGCGCTTTACCCCGCCGACCCATGTCTGCGCCGCGCTGGATCAGGCCCTGGCCGAGCATGTGAGAGAAGGCGGCGTCGTTGGGCGCGGGGCGCGCTATCGGGGAAACTGCGACATCCTTGTCGACGGCATGCGGGCGCTTGGTTTCCAGACCTATCTGTCAGACAGGGACCAGTCCCCGATTATCGTGACATTCCTGACGCCTTCCGACCCGAACTTCGACTTCCAGGAATTCTACGACGCGCTGCATGGTCGCGGCTTCGTCATCTATCCCGGCAAGCTGACCCGCATCGACAGCTTCCGGATCGGCTGTATTGGCGATCTGCATGAAGCAGATATCCGTAATGCGTTGCAGGCCATTACAGAAGTCTTGGAGGAAATGGGCGTCGAAAACCGCGCGCCGGCCCCTATTGCTTGAGGTAATTCTCCACAACGCGGAGGAACTCAGGCACCGAGATGGGTTTTGCAATGCAGGCGTCGCAGCCATCTTTCAAAATCTCGGCCTTGGCTCCTTCCCGGTGCAATTCGGCGATTCCGATCATGGGTATTTCGCAAAAGTCCGGTTCGCGTTTGATTTGCCGCGCGATTTCAAGCCCGGCGCGTCCGGGCGCACAGATATCCACCACGATCAGATCGGGCCGGCTCAGCCGCATGGCGGACAGGATTCGGTTCACATCGCTGGATTGGGCGATCTGGTGGCCGCGCACTTCCAGCAAATCCCGATAGAGTTTCAGATTGAGCCGGTTATCCTCGACGATCAGGATCTCGGCCGACGGCGCGACCTCCATGATTGGCGTTGAAATCGTCTGAAGCCCCATGCTGTTTTCAAGCCGGTCCGCGGATCGGCCGACCGGGGCCGCATCACCCTTGCGGGCGAGAAGAGACCTTTCGATGGTTATCATCTCTTGTGTTGGGATCATTGTTGCACCACCACGCAGTTGAGCCGGCGTTTCTTTGCCTTGCTGCACAGGTTTCGCGCATCGCCTGCAGGCGAACGAAGCGAATTCCGCTGATTTTGTTTTTTCCGCTGCGCAGGGTCATTTTTTTCTGTCCAAACAGGTCGTCATTGGAGCGTTTGATTTTGCGCCACTCCCGTATCGCCATTTCCTTCGATCCGAGCGCGTGAAGCTGAACCAGATAGACCGGCTTCGCCGCGACCTTTCGCGCGGGTATAGGTGGCGTGGGGAGAGGAGGCGGCAACGGTTCTTTCTCTACCGTGGCGGCTTTCGCCGGCTCATTCTCAAGCGTGGCAGGTTTCGTTGTTTCGAAAGGCGACTCCGATGCCTCGATGATTTCGCCGGCAACGAATGGTTCGATTTTCACTTGTCGGGAGTCCAGGGGGGCGGTGACCGCGACGGTGATTCCATCCCGGGTCATGATCGATCTGGTGGTCAGCGTGGCGACGATTGCAATTGCCGCCATTGGCAACAGCCACACAGCCATCAACCGAATTCCACGGTGTGCGGTTTTTTTGGCGGTTCGTTGCGGCGGCAGGCCTTTAAAGCCCGCAGGCGTCGCCGTCCCCTTGCGCGCCAGCAGCGCGCCGGTTGCGTCGACAGGACAGGTCTCGGTCACGTTAGCGAACGGTCCTGGGGCTGATGGTCCTGGGTCAGGCCGAAGCTGTGCAGCAATCCGTTGGCCGGCGGACGCATCGTTGGCCGGCGGAGCCGTTCCAGCCTGCCGTCCAAATAGGACCAGAGCGCGATAATTTCATCGTTCGAACGTGACTTTCGGCTGATTTCCATCACCGTTCGCCCGTCAATCATGCTGGACGCGAAATCAGTCCGCTGGTGGATGATCGACGGCGCAAGGGTGCCGTACTGCGACAGCGCGATCGCCGTGTCGGTCGTTATATTGGCGCGCGCGGATGCGCCGTTCACCACGAAAACCAGTGGTTTTCCCATGTTTTCCGCCACATCCACCGTGCGAGCCACGGATCTGAGATCATGGGGGCTGGGCCGGGTCGGAATGACCACCAAATCCGACAGGCTGATCACTTCCGCAATGGTGTCGGTGATGGCGGGCGGCGTGTCGATCACCAGAAGTTCGATGCCGAAGCCGCGCAGACGTTCGATATCGTCTTCCAGCCGGGCGATGGAGGTGTGGACGAATACCGGCGTTTCAGCCTTTCGTTCATTCCACCAATCCGCGAGACTGCCTTGCGGGTCGGCATCCAGAAGCGCAACCGGGCCGGCGCCCATGCGTTCCGCCTGAACCGCTATATGCCCGGCCAGGGTCGTCTTGCCGGCGCCGCCTTTTTGGGATGCGAAAGCCATGATCTGCATTGGGTTTTCTCCTCGGGTTCCATGTCGAACACAATTTGCCTGATACGCGGCGTTAAACTGCTTCCCTTGGAATTCCGAAATTGGATCCGAACCGGATGCATTTCGGTTTTTTTGAATGTCCCAGACCGGGATCTTTCGTCAATCGGCGTCACCGTTTGCGCTCTCTACTGACGGCTCAACCATTCAAACTACGACTTATATAGTGGTTTCCGGACCATAGGTCAATATATTGAGGTTTCAGGGCGGAAGCTCTCCACATGTAGACATGATTTAAGGTGATTGTAGTCGATTGCAAGAGGCGACCAGGGACGCATTGCGGCTGTATGTAACCCGAAAAGCAATTTAAACTGCGCGCGCCTGGGCAAGGTTCCCTCAAACCTGACGCTCTGGGATAGGATTAATTCCGCAACGTGGGAGGCCTTGGTGTCTGGTATTAATTTGCTCCAGTCGAAGATTGAGGTGGTGAATATCGGTCTGCCCCTATTTGCCGAAGCGCTTGCGGTTCAGGACATTCCGGTGGTTCAGGTCGATTGGACGCCGCCGGCGGGGGGCGATGAACGGCTTATTGAACTGCTCGACCTTCTGTCGGAATGAAATTTTCAAACAGGGAATATCAGTCGCGTGGAAAAAATCGAGCAGGCCAATAAAATAGCGGTCGGGCGTATGCTCGATTCAGATCCCGTGCTGGTCGATGTCCGCCCCGCCGGCGAAATCATCAGTGGTCTTGCCGATGGCGTGATCCTGCACGCCGGTCCGCCCATCGGCTGGGATCGCATGTGCGGGCCCATGCGGGGGGCGATTACCGGGGCCATTGTGCTGGAAGGCTGGGCCGGGGACCTGGCCGCCGCCGGGAAACTTGCCCAATCGGGTGATATCTCGTTTCAGCCCAACCATCATTTCGACGCCGTGGGGCCGATGACGGGTCTGATTACGCCGTCCATGCCCGTCATGGTGGTGGAAAACCGCAAATTCGGAAACCGCGCCTTTTGCACCCTCAATGAAGGTCTCGGCAAGGTCATGCGCTTCGGCGGCAACGACGGTGAGGTGCTCAACCGGCTGCGTTGGCTGGCGTCCGACCTCGCGCCCGCACTGTCCCGCGCCCTTGCGGATCGGGAAGGCCTGCCCCTGAAGGCAATCATTGCCCGCGGGCTTTCCATGGGCGACGAAATGCACCAGCGCAATATCGCCTGTACCGGCCTGGTTCTGCGCGAACTCGCACCGTCCCTGGCGCGCACCAGTACCGACCCCGAAACCCTCGCCGGGCTTCTGTCATTCATCGGCGGCAACGATCAGTTCTTTCTCAATATCGCCATGGCCATGGGCAAGGCGATCATGGATCCGGTGCGCGGCGTTGATGGGTCCTGCGTGGTCACCGCCATGAGCCGCAACGGCACGGATTTCGGCATTCGCGTATCAGGCACCGGCGACCAGTGGTTTACCGCGCCCGTGGAAATGCCCAACGGACTGTATTTCCCCGGCTTCAGCGAGAGGGACGCCAACCCCGACATGGGGGATTCCACCATTGTGGAAACCATGGGGCTCGGCGGGTTCGCCATGGCGGCGGCGCCCGCGGTTGCCGGTTTCGTGGGCGCGGGCTCGGCGGGGGACGCCTTGAACTACACACGGTCCATGTTGGAGATTACCGTCGGGCGCAATCCGGAATGGACCATCCCGGCGCTTGATTTTACCGGTGTGCCGACCGGCATCGATATTCGCAAGGTGCTGGAAACCGGGCTGGCGCCGGTCATCAATACGGGGATAGCTCACCGCGAACCCGGCGTTGGACAGGTCGGGGCCGGGATCGTGCGTGCGCCCATGGCGTGTTTCGAACAGGCGCTCGAGGCCTTTGCCGCCGGCATGGGCGTCGGGGGCGTGTCGTGACCGGACATGTGGTCAGAAACCAGATTCGATCGGGGTTCTATCTGGATTCCGTCGCGCTGATGCGCCTGTCGCGCGAAGTCGAGGATTCGCCGGGCGTCATTGCGGCGTCCATGATGATCGGCACGCCGTCCAACAAATCATTGCTCGAAAGCGCCGGGCTGCTCTCTGTTGAGGGCGGCAAGGCGGGGCCCAATGATCTGATCATCGCCATACGGGGCGAAACTGCCGAGGCTGCCGACGGCGCGTTGGGTCTCGCGGGTGAAGCCCTCGACCGGCCCCGCCAATCCAGCGGCGACGATGGCGGGTGGATTCCCCGCGCGCTGGACAGTGCTATCGCCATGTTGCCCGCCGCCAATATGGCGATCATCTCCGTGCCCGGCGCGTTCGCCGCCCGTGAGGCGCGTCGCGCAATGCGGCGCGGGCTCAATGTAATGATGTTCAGCGACAACGTACCGGTTGACCAGGAATGCGCGCTCAAGGCGCAGGCGGCCGAGCTGGGGCTTTTGATGATGGGGCCGGATTGCGGCAGCGCGATCATCGGCGGCGCGCCGTTGGGCTTCGCAAACGCGGTTCCGCGCGGCCCTGTCGGCATCGTGGCCGCATCGGGAACCGGCCTGCAGGAAGTATCCACTCTGATCGGCCGCCACGGGGGCGGGATCAGCCACGCCATCGGCGTCGGTGGGCGCGACCTGTCCCAGGCGGTCGGCGGCGCGACCACCCTGGCCGCCATTGATGCGCTGGATGAGGACCCGGGAACCGACCGGATCGTGCTGATTTCGAAACCGCCGTCGGTAGAAATCGCGCAACGGATTTTCGCGCGCGTGGCGACCAGCAGCAAACATTTCACGATCTGCTTTATAGGGATGGATGCGTCCGAACTGCCGGGCAACGCCACGTTCGCACCGACTCTGCGCGCGGCCGCCGAGGACGCGCTCGGCGGTGTGTCGTTGGGCACGGGGTTTGATGCGGATATTCCACGGAGCCATAACCGCGTGATGGGGCTGTTCGCCGGCGGCACGCTTTGCGCCGAAGCTCAGGCGATTTTTCTGGCAGCCGGAATTGAGGTCGCCTCCAACGCACCGGTCCCCGGCGCATCGCCGCTCGGACATGGCCTGGCCCATCATTTGCTCGATCTCGGCGCCGATGAATACACGCTGGGCCGTCCTCACCCGATGATCGACCCCACCGTGCGCCATCGGTCAATCCGCGAGGCCCTGGTTGATCCGGGCGTTGCGGTTCTGTTGATCGATATGGTGCTCGGCTATGGCGCCCATGACGACCCGGCGGGGGATATTGCCGGTCTGCTGGCTGGTCATGATGGGCCTCGGCCGGTCATCCTGGCGTCGGTTTGCGGCGTGGAGGCAGATCCGCAGATCTATCCCGAGCAGGTCGCGACGTTGGAAAAAGCCGGTATATGGGTTGCGCCGTCAAATGCCCACGCCGCGGAACGCGCGGTTTCCATGATCGCGCCATCCGACGCATGACGGCGACCGCGCCGGCCAGCGCATCCCACCCAGACGAATGACCGATCGCATCGATCTCATCAAGACCGGGCTTTAATCCCGTTTTATCCCCGTCCGCGATCAGGGCGATGACCCGGTGCAACGCGTCCGCGCCTTCGCCCCCGGCTGCCTCGGTCAGGTGGGCGATGCTGATCTTGCCGGTATTTTGCCGCGCAATGGGCAGCGCCCAGCCAGCCAGACAGTCCGCGGCGGTTTGATGGTCGAACATTCGCAGCGCGATCATCACGCCGCCGACCAGATCGTCGCCCGACGGCGTGAGGCCGGGGCCGAGACCGATCAAGGATGCAATTTTAGGTGGGGGAGGCGCCAACTCGCCCTTCGGATTTCGGATCGCGTCATCGAGCCATATGCCGAGCCCGTCAAACCCGCTTCGCGCGGCCGCAATTTCCGGCACATAATGGAGCACCAGCCCCGCCAGCCCGTCGCTCAGATCATGGGCCGGGGCGGCGGTCTCCAGCGCCGCAAGGCCGCTGGTCAGGGTCGCATTGGTCCAGTTCTCCGATAAGGCCGGCGGTTGCCAGGTCTGGGCGTCGCTTGCATCGAATTCATAGGTTCCCACGACGGTGATCCGGCTGTCCGAAATGCTTGCCCGGGCCCCCGGCTGAAGGCCGCTTGCCTCCCAGTCGATGCCGCCCGGCAGGTCGCAGATCATGTTAAGCGGGCCGGCCCCGATCGCCGCCGGTCCAATGCACACCAGATCGCCGTTGGTTGCTTCCAGATAGAAGCTGCGCCGGAATAGCGCGCAGATCGCCGCCTCCCGATCATTGTCCAGCCATTGCCTGACGCCGCCGCCGATCAGCCTTGCCGGAAACTGAAACATTTCAGGCTTTGTCAGCCAGAATTTGCGTTCCGGCTTCGCCGCGCAGCGCGGGCAGGGCGTCGTCGATGCAGCAGATCACGACGCGTTTGCCGCCGCCGTCGAGAAACCGGAGAGCGGCGTCGACTTTCGGACCCATGCTTCCGGCGGGAAACTGACCCTGAGCCCGATACGAACGAATTTCGGCCGCGCTGACCAAATGGAGGTCCTGCTGTTGCGGTGTGCCGAAATCCAGCGCCACCGAGGGCGCCGCCGTCAGGATCATCATTACCTCGATTCCCAGCAGATTGGCCATCAGGGCCGAGGTGAGGTCCTTGTCGATGACCGCTTCGACGCCGCGCCTGATGCCCTTTGCATTGCGCGTTACCGGGATTCCGCCGCCACCGCCGGCGATGACCACCACGCCCCGGTCGGCGAGGTCGCGAATGAGATCGATTTCGACAATGCGCAGCGGGGCGGGCGATGGCACCACATGACGCCAGCCACGCCCGGCTTCCTCGCGCATCAGCCAACCGGTTTCCCGCGTGATGTCGCGCGCCTCATCCTCATCATAAAAATATCCGATCGGCTTGGTTGGATCCTTGAAGGCGGGATCATCCGGGTCCACATCGACCTCGGTCAAAAGACAGGCCACCTGACGCCGGTTGCCGATTTCGCGCAGCGCATTTTCGAATGCCTGCATCAGCAGATAGGCAATTCCGCCCTGGCTGTGGGCGACACAGATATCAAGCGGCATCGGCGTTACCCGCTTCCGCGCGATGACCTGCCGCATCAGTATCTTGCCGACAACAGGGCCGTTGCCGTGGGTCAAGACCAACTCGGTGTCTGTTTTCATCAGGGGCAGCAAAGCGTGCGCGGTGGCCGATGCAAAGCGCGCCTGCTCCGCCGCCGTTCCCTGAACGCCTTCCGGATGAACAGCGTTTCCGCCGATCGCCACAAGTAATCGCGTTGGAATTTCGAACTTCATGACCATGATCTAAAACCTATCCCAGAACCGGGGCGAAGACGAAGCGGAATAGTTTGGTTGCTTCGTGATCTGGCTCGTCCCCGAAATGTTGAAATCCAACGGACAGATGGTTGGGGCCGGTATGATGCTTCGCCAGCGCGATTATGCCGCGCCCCCGGGGGCTGCGGCCGACGCGGCGTTAAAGGTCTATATTCAGCCAGGAGACTGGACATGGACCGGCTGTTTAGCGAGCATGGGTCTCTCTATCAAGAACCCTGGAAGGACCGGGTCGTGCCTACAAATATAACGACAAGAATTTCCGTCAACGATTGTGACATCAGCCTGATGCGGGGCGGTGACGGTCCGCCGATTCTGTTTCTGCATGGCGCCGGCGGGGCCGGGGTCTGGCTGCCGTTCATGGAGCGCCTGGCCGAACATCATGAGGTGATCGTGCCGGACCATCCCGGCTACGGCCATTCCGATACGCCCGATTGGCTCGACGAGCTGACCGATCTCGCTTTCTTCTATCTCGATTTCCTGGAGGCCATGGGGTTGTCCGGCGTTCATGTGGTCGGCAGTTCACTGGGCGGCTGGGTCGGGGCCGAGATGGCGATCCGGGATTCCTCACGGCTGGCGAGCCTGACGCTGGTCAATGCCGCGGGCATCCATGTGGACGGCGCGCCCAAGGGCGACCTCTTCCTGTGGACGCCGGAGGAACGGGTGCGAAACCTGTTCCACGATCCCGCGATCGCCGAGGCGCGGCTCGCCATCGAGCCGACCGAGGAAGAGGCCGACATCGGTCTGAAAAATGAATTCACCACGGCCAAGCTGGCCTGGTCGCCGAGATTCTATAACCCCCAGCTCCGCAAGTGGGTCCACCGGATCAAGCTGCCGACGCTGATCGTGTGGGGCGACGACGACCGTATCTTTCCGGCGGAATACGCGGCCGCGTGGCATGAGTTGATTCCCGGTTCGCGAATGGAAATATTTCCCGACTGCGGCCATCTGCCCCATGTGGAAAAATCCGACGCATTCGTCGACATCTTCAACCGTTTCGTCGCGGAGATCTGATCATGAAAATTTGTCTGT
>CALGIA010000131.1 GCA_937916005.1 uncultured Rhodospirillaceae bacterium | reverse complement strand
ATGGCAAAATTTATCGTTTGGGCGGCAACCAGCCGCATGGGCTCTCAGGTGGAAAAGACCGTCGAAATCGATGATGCAAAAATAGAAGGCATGCAGGATGACGAAATCTGGGATGCCTATCTCCAGGATGAATTACGGGATCTCGTCCAGTCCGGATTTCAACGTGCTCAAATAAATTACTGCACGAATTGCATGCACTGGGAAACCGCAGATGAGAATGAGAATTCCGCGCCGCGTCAAATTTGCAAGAATTCAAATGGGCCCTTGTTTGGCAATCACGTCACGGCGATGGAGAGCTGCGAAGGATTTGAATCCCTATCCAGTGATTAGAGCCACCCAATCGCCCAGAGCGTTGACTAGCCCGAACCGCTCTCCCAATTACCGAACGTTCGCTTCGCCGATCGCCTTGCTGATCGCCCGTTCCAGGTTCGCCACGGTACGGTCCACATTGTGCAGCTTGTCGAGGCCGAACAGACCGATGCGGAAGGTTGCGAAATCTTCCGGCTCGTCGCATTTCAGCGGCACGCCGCCGGCGACCTGCAGGCCTTCGGCGGCCAGTTTTTTGGTGTTCTGGATGTCCGGGTCGTCGGTGTAGCTGACCACCACGCCGGGGGCCTGGAAGCCTTGCGCCGCGAGGCTTTTGAAGCCCTTGGCCGTCAGCATGGCGCGCACCTTGTCGCCCAGCTCCTGCTGTTCGTCGCGCACCTTGTCGAAGCCATAGGCCTCGGTTTCCTTCATGGCCTTGTGGAACTGCACCAGGGCGTCGGTCGGCATGGTGGCGTGATAGGCGTGCCCGCCGGCCTCGTAGGCTTCCATGATCTGCAGCCATTTTTTCAGGTCGCAGGCGAAGCTTGAGCTTTCCGTGCCGTCGATGCGGGTGCGGGCCAGCTCGCTCATCATCACCAGGCCGCTGCAGGGCGATCCGCTCCAGCCCTTTTGCGGCGCGCTGATCAGGATGTCCACGCCGATGTCCTTCATATCGACCCAGATGGTCCCCGACGCGACGCAATCGAGCACGAACATGCCGCCGGCATCATGCACGGCGTCGGCGAGCGCGCGCATGTAATCATCCGGCAGGATCATGCCCGACGCGGTTTCCACATGGGGCGCGAACACCAGATCGGGCTTTCCGGCCTGGATGGCGGCCACGACCTCATCGATGGGGGCGGGGGCGAAGGCGGCCTGGCGGCCGTCCTCCACCGCGCGGGCCTGCATCACGATGGTTTCGGACGGGATTTTCCCGGCGTCGAATATCTGGCTCCAGCGGAAGCTGAACCAGCCATTGCGGATCACCAGGCATTTCCTGTCATTGGCGAATTGCCGCGCCACCGCTTCCATGCCGTAGGTGCCGCCGCCCGGCACAATGGCGACCGAATGGGCGTTATAGACCGATTTGAGCGTCGTTGAGATATCCCGCATCACGCCCTGAAAGGACTGGGACATATGGTTCAGGGAACGGTCGGTGAAAACCACCGAATATTCCAGAAGCCCATCGGGATCGATATCGGGAAGCAGGCCGGTCATTTTTCTCTCCACATTAAATGCACGATATTCGGGGAATGCGCGACATTCCGGCAACATAGCGATTGCGGCCTGAATGGCCAATCGCCCATGCCGTCTGAGGGCGCGATTATGGTTAATAATATTAACCTCTAAAATTTTAGATTCATTTATGCGAAGGGTTGTAGTTTCCAGCTTCGGACTCAAGAAACCCGAACGGAAATATGTGCCTTGACCAACATATTGCCATATTCGGCGGCATTTCACGGCAAGGCTCTCGATGAGAAATCCGGTGGCGTGTCAGCGCGTGTCGATGACGCCGGCCGGACCGGCGCCGTCAACCAGACGCCTGACGCCGTCGGCGTGCTGGACAATGTCGCCGTCAAGACCGGCGCGCAGGTTACGGCCAGCGCGATGGTCGGGATCAAAACCGCCAGCGGATTGCGCGAGGCGTCCTCCCTGCTCCAGGTCGCCGATGCCGGACTTTTCCGGATCGACGGCAAGCTGAAGGAGATGAGGGCGCTGGCGGAAGTGGCCGCGACGTCCCCCATGGATCTCTTTGACCGCGTCGTCCTCAATGACGCGTTCAGGGAGTTGATGGGCGAAAGCGACGGGATCGCGCGCAAGACCGAATTCAATGACAAGAATCCGTTGGCGGGGTTCAGCCAGGAAATTGATCTGGGAAATGGCGAAACGCTGAGCATTTCGATTCTTTCCATGACGATGGAAAGTTTCGCGCCCAAACTGGCCGGCGATGATCTGCTGTCCCAGGACAACGCCCTCAAAACCATCGTCGATATCGATACCGCCAGGGAAACAGTCGCCAATGTCCGCGAAGATATTGCGTTTATGCAGGCGCGGATTAATGCCGCTTTGATGGGCGGGGGCGGGACGGCCCTCGAAACGATCCAGGGCTTTGGAGACCAGGTCGATGTGGGCGCCGAACATGCAAGCGCGATCAGCCAGGATGTGGTCTTGCAAGCGCTGAGGCCAAACGACCAGCAGAAGACCGCCGGCGCACCGGCATCGAATTTGGTTCCGTCGGATCCATCGGAAGACACCGATCCAGACGTCACGCCGACCTAGCTTCGCATAACACGAACATCCACCGCAGGGCCGGGTTTGACGAGCCCCCAAAATCATTTGCTTTTTTCGCAGAATTGGGCCATATCCTAAAGATCAGCACGGGAACATCCGGCGTATCTGCTTCGTCACGCCGACCTAGCCGCCATACCCCGGGAATTTGTTGAGCTGAGTCCCCCTTCGGGCATGTGTCCCGAAGGGATCTTGATATGTGAAAAGGAACGACCAGATGACAATTGGAACCGTGAAGTGGTTCAACTCAACCAAAGGTTATGGCTTCATTGAGCCCGAAGACGGTTCGAAAGACGCTTTCGTCCACATTTCCGCCGTGGAGCGCGCCGGAATTGGCTCATTGAATGAAGGACAGAAAGTCGAATTCGAGCTGCAGCAGGGCCAGAACGGCAAGTCTTCCGCTGAGAATCTTAAGCTCATCGACTGACGATTCGACAGTAAAGCGACCATAAGTAGGTTTTGAGTTACGAGGAAAACTCGCCTGTGCGGGTCTTCCTCCATCCTTGTTTTTTCGCCCCGGCGCATATGCGTCCGGGTTCTTCGCGTTATGCCTGAAAGGATAATAATGGCAAGAAAGCCCAACTACGAATTCGAACGCAGAGAGCGTGATCGTCAGCGCGCCGAAAAAAAAGCCGCGCGCATGGCGGCCAAAAAAGACGCCAAATCACTTAAGGACGGGCCATCCGATCAGCCGGAAACCTCTCAGCCGGAATCCTCCGAGCCGGCCGACCAGGCGGACAGCTAGACCACCGCGCTGCCGGCTCCTTCCGGCTTTCGGCGCCCAGATCAAATCCGGCACATGCCGGTTCCCCGTCACAAATTGCTCGAACCTTCCGGGCGATTGGGACAAAATGTTTCCCGATAAAAATTTCAATATGCGCGAGCGGCGTTTGGCCCATCGGCGCGGAGACATGACTCATGACCCGATATTCGATCAGCCAGCCCGTGACGCAGATCGAGGCTCCAAGACTGGTGTCCGGCAAGGGCCGCTACACCGCCGACGTCGCGTTGCCGCGCCAGGCGGCGGCAATCTTCCTGCGCTCGCCCCACGCCCATGCCGATATTGTCAGCATCGATACATCCGTGGCCGCTTCCATGCCGGGGGTGCTGGCCGTCCTGACCGGGGACGACTACGCCGCCGATGGGCTGGGTCAGGTGACCGGGGGCTCGCCCGTTCACCGGCGCGATGGCTCAAGGATGTATCGTCCGCCGCGTCCCGCCATGACCCGGGACCGGGTGCGGCATGTGGGTCAGTCGCTGGCCCTGGTGGTGGCCGAAACCGTGAACCAGGCCAAGGACGCCGCCGAGGCCATCGATGTGGAATACGCGCCCCTGCCGGCGCACATGTCGACCGCCGATGCCAATCGTCCGGGAACACCGGCGCTTTATGACGATTGCCCGGACAATGAGCCGGTCTTCGCGGAACATGGTGATTCCGCCGCCGTCGATGCGGCGCTCGCGACCGCCGCCCATGTGGTGCGCGACAACTTCGTCGTCAACCGGGTCGCGGCAAACACCATGGAGCCCCGCGCCGTGGTCGCCGATTATGAGTCCGGGCGCGACCATTACACGATTTATGCCTGCCTTCAGCGCCCCTATATCTGGCGCACGGTCATGGCGAAGCATGTTTTCGATATTCCCGAACACAAGATAACCATCATCGCCGGCGATGTGGGCGGATCCTTCGGCATGAAGGGTGGACTCTATCCCGAGGTTCCGCTGGTCGCCTGGGCATC
>CALGIA010000130.1 GCA_937916005.1 uncultured Rhodospirillaceae bacterium | reverse complement strand
CCCATGAGATCAAGAATCCGCTTTCCGGCATAAGGGGCGCGGCCCAGCTTCTGGAGCAGACGGCCGACGACGACGACCGGCAGCTGACCCATCTGATCCGTGACGAGGTCGACCGGGTTTGTGCGCTGGTCGACAGCATCGGCGTGTTTTCCGAACAGCCTGCATTGACCCGCGAGGCGGTGAATATTCATGAGGTTCTCGAACGGGTCCGTCAGATCGCGGTCGCCGGCTTTGGCCGCCACGTGCGGTTTGTCGAATCCTATGATCCGTCCCTGCCGCCGGTATATGGCGTGCGGGATCAGCTCATTCAGGTGTTTCTCAATCTGGTGAAGAACGCCGCCGAGGCCGTGCCCCATGACGGCGGCGAAATCGTTCTGACCACCGCCTACCGGCATGGCGTCAGGCTGGCGGTTCCGGGCGGAGAAAAACGCATATTGCTGCCGCTTCGCGTCAGTATTGAAGATAACGGGCCGGGCATTCCCGATGATATGGCGGGCAGCATCTTCGATCCCTTCGTGACCACCAAATCGAACGGCACCGGGCTTGGTCTGGCATTGGTCGCCAAGCTGGTTGGAGATCTGGGCGGCGCGGTTGAACTGGATAGCGACCCGGGACGCACGGTCTTTCACGTCATGTTGCCGGTGGTCGATTCCGCAGCCAGGAGCGAACTGGCCGAGCGGGAGCGCAATTCATGACCGGCGCGACGATCCTGGTCGCCGATGACGACAGCGCGATCCGCACGGTGATTTCCCAGGCGCTTGGGCGGTTGGGGCACAATGTCCGGGTTGCCTCCAATGCGGCGACATTATATCGCTGGGTCGAAGAAGGAGATGGCGATCTGGTGGTGACCGATGTGGTCATGCCCGATGAGAACGGGCTCGATCTGATCCCGCGCATCCAGAGCATTCGGCCCGATATCAAGATTATCGTCATGAGTGCGCAAAACACCCTTCTGACCGCGGTCAAGGCGGCGGAAAGGGGAGCCTTCGAATATCTTCCCAAGCCGTTCGATCTGAATGAGCTGGCCAGTATCGTCCAGCGTGCGCTGAGCGACCGGAAACCTTCGGCCGATCGCGGCGCGGAGGTGGATATTGGTGATCGGCTGCCGTTGATCGGGCGGTCGCCGGCGATGCAGAATATCTATCGGGTTCTGGCCCGGTTGATGGCCACCGATCTGACCGTGATGATCACGGGTGAATCAGGCACCGGAAAAGAGCTTGTCGCCCGGGCCTTGCATGATTACGGCAAACGGAAAAATGCCCAGTTCGTCGCCATAAACATGGCGGCGATTCCGCGCGACCTGATTGAAAGTGAATTATTCGGGCATGAACGCGGCGCCTTTACCGGCGCCACCCAGCGCGGCGTGGGCCGGTTTGAACAGGCCCAGGGCGGGACTTTGTTTCTCGACGAAATCGGCGACATGCCCATTGAGGCCCAAACCAGATTGCTTCGCGTGCTTCAGGAAGGCGAGTATACGACCGTCGGCGGCCGGGTGCCCATTCGCGCCGATGTCAGGATTGTGGCCGCGACCCATCGCGATCTCGGTCAATTGATCCGTGAGGGAAAATTCCGTGAAGATCTGTTTTACCGCCTGAATGTTGTTCCGGTTGCGCTTCCGCCGCTCCGCGAAAGGACCGAGGATATTCCCGAACTGATCCGGCATTTCTTTGGCCGGGCTTCCGAGGAAGGACTCGGTTACAAGGTTCTGGACCGGGCGGCGATGGATCGTCTGACGGAATATTCATGGCCCGGCAATGTCCGGGAACTGGAAAACATGGTGCGCCGGATTTCCGCACTTTATCCCGAGGAAACCATAGATCTGGCCGCGATCGAACAGGAACTCAGCTCGACCAGGGGTTCGGATTTTGGCGCCGCTTCCGAAGATGAAAGTCTTGGCGTGGCAGTTGAACGGCATCTGGCGCGTTATTTCGCGACTCACGGCGATGAATTGCCGGCCAGCGGTCTCTATGGCCGCGTCATGCGCGAGGTCGAAAAACCATTGATAACGCTGACGCTTTCCGCCACGGGAGGCAATCAGATCCGGGCGGCGGATCTTCTGGGGGTCAATCGCAACACGCTTCGCAAGAAAATTCGCGAACTCGACATCGAAGTCGTGCGGGGCTTAAAATGACCTGGAATGACTAGCGATACTGAAACTGCCACGCCGAGGCTGTCGAAACGCTTGGCGGATTGGGCCGGCAAGGTTGGGCTCGGGCGGAAACTCGCCGTGGCCCTTGCGCTTGTGTCTTTGGCGGCGGCCCTGGTTACCTATGCCGCATTGTCGGGGACCCTGCAATTTGGAACCGGCGCCCGAACGATCCCGTTTCTTCTCAGTTTTGACCTGATCCTGTTTCTCCTGCTGTTCGCGGTGGTCGCCCGTGGTCTGGTGGCGGTCTGGATCGCGCGCCGGCGCGGTTCCGTCGGGTCCAGGCTGCATACGCGGCTGGTGTTCTGGTTCAGCGTGGTCGCGTTGGCCCCGGCGATCATCGTCTCGGTGTTTTCGGCGGTATTCTTCAGCTTCGTTGTCCAGGCATGGTTCAGTGAAACGGTGCGCACCGCATTGTCGGAATCCCAACTTGTCGCGGATTCCTATCTCGTTGAACATCAGCGCAGTATTCGCGGAGATATCCTGGCCATGGCGCGGGATTTGGACCGTAGCGCGCCGCAGCTTTTCAGTGGAACCACACAATTCAACCGCTTTCTCGCCACCCAGGGAATGATCCGTAATCTCAGTGAAGCCTATGTGTTCGACGGCAAGGGGCGTGTGTTGGCGCAATGGAATCTCAACTTCGTTCTCGATCATGATCCTGTTCCGGTCGACGCCATGGAACGGGCGCGAAGTGGCGAACTCGTCCTGTTGACCAGTCAAACAGACGATCGTCTTCGCGCAATCATCAAGCTCAATGAACTGGCCGATATGTTTCTCTATGTGGGGCGGTTCGTCGAACCGAGGGTTCTGAATTATATCGAACGAACGCGCCGCGCCGTGGCTCAGTACAAGGAACTCGAAGGGCGGCGGTCGAGCGTTGAAGTCACCTTTGCCATGGTGTTCGTCCTGGTGGCTCTGCTGTTGCTGCTGGCCGCAATCTGGGTCGGCCTGTCCTTTGCGACGCGTCTGGTGCGTCCTATTACCGATCTGGCGACGGCGGCGGAACGCGTGCGGTCCGGCGACCTCAGCGCGCGTGTTGAGGAAGGCCCGGATCGCGACGAGATCGGATCTTTAAGCCGGGCCTTCAACCGGATGACGGGACAACTCGACACCCAACATAACGAGTTGGTGGAAGCCAATCGCCAGCTTGAAGGCCGCCGGCATTTCATGGAAACCGTCCTGTTCGGGGTGTCGGCCGGGGTCATTGGACTTGATGCCGAAGGCCGCATCAACCTGCCGAACCGGTCCGCATCGGAATTTCTGTCGGTTGATATGGACGGCCGAATTGGCGACAGGCTCGACGATGTGGTCCCTGAGTTTGCGGACCTTCTTGCGGAGGCGCGGCGGTTGCCCGACCGGATGGCCCGGGCGCAAATCAGCATGCGCCGGGATGGCAGGATCAGAATGCTGCTTGTTCGGATCGTTGCCGACCGGGCCGGGGATGGCCATGACGGCGTCAGAAAGACCAACGGGTTTGTCGTGACCATCGATGACGTGACGGCCTTGCTGTCGGCCCAGCGCAAGGCCGCGTGGTCGGATGTGGCCCGGCGCATCGCCCACGAGATCAAGAATCCGCTCACGCCCATACAGCTTTCCGCCGAACGGCTTCGCCGTAAATATCTCAAGGAAATAAAAACCGATCCGGAAGTCTTTGCCATGTGCACCGATACGATTGTGCGCCATGTTGAGGATATCGGTCGGATGGTCGATGAGTTTTCGTCCTTTGCCCGCATGCCCGAGCCGGTGATTGTGTCGAATAACCTGACGGAAATTTGCAAACGCGAACTTGCCCTGCAACGGACAGCGTATCCCAATATCGTCTTTGAGCAGCTTTTCGATGATGCGCCCTTCGAAATTATCTGCGACCGGCGACAAATCGGTCAGGCGCTGAACAATTTGCTGCAGAACGCGATCGATGCCTTTTCCGGCAGCGATGCCGCGGCCAATGGCGGCGATCATCCCAGGCAGGAACGCATATCGGTAGATTTTTCCAAAGAGGGCGATGTTGTCGTCATCAGGGTTGTCGATAACGGGAAGGGACTGCCCGAAAAAGAGCGCGACAGGCTGACCGAGCCCTATGTCACGACCCGTGAAAAAGGTACCGGGCTTGGTCTTGCGATCGTCAGAAAGATCATGGAGGATCATGGGGGGGAGGTGCTGCTGGAGGATAACGAGAGCGGCGGCGCCAGGGTTTCTCTGGTATTGAGCGCGCTCATAAAAGGCAAGGCGATGAGTGAAGGCGGAGAGGCGGGTAGCGCCGTTTCCCGGGCGACGGAGATCGTTGGTCATGGCATCTGATATTCTGATCGTCGATGATGAGGCCGATATCCGTGAGCATGTTTCGGGGATTCTGGAAGACGAGGGCTATTCCTGCCGGCTCGCCGCCAACAGCACCGGCGCCATCAAGGCTGTCGAGGAGCGTCTGCCAAACCTGGTCATCCTTGATATATGGTTGCGGGACAGCGAGCGCGACGGGCTTGAAATTCTGCAAATTCTGAAAAAACAGCATCCTGAACTGCCTGTCATCATGATCAGCGGGCATGGTTCCATCGAAACCGCCGTCAGCGCCATAAAAATGGGCGCCTATGATTTCATCGAAAAACCGTTCAAGGCGGACCGTCTCGTGCTTATGGTCCAGCGCGCGATCGACGCTGCCCGGCTGCGGCGTGAAAACGCCGAACTGCGTCAGCGCGTCGGGGCGGATTGGGAAATGATCGGCGAGGCGCCGAATATCGTCCAGCTTAGAAATGGCATTGAACGGGTTGCGCCGACCGATAGCCGGGTTCTCATTACCGGATCGCACGGCGCCGGCAAGGAGGTCGTCGCCCGGCAAATCCATCGGATGTCCCGTCGCGCGAATGGTCCGTTCGTGGTTCTCAACTGCGCCATCATGTCGCCGGAGCGCATGGAAATCGAACTTTTCGGTACGGAACATGGGCTCGACGGCATCGGCAGTCCCCGAATTGTCGGCACGTTCGAGCAGGCCCATGGCGGTACGCTTCTGCTTGATGAAGTGAGCGACATGCCGCTTCAGACACAGGGCAAGATCGTCAGGATGCTTCAGGAGCAGACCTTTCAACGGGTTGGCGGCGCAACCAGCGTTCATGTGGATGTCAGGGTGATCGCCACGTCTAACCGCGACCTGAATGAAGAGATGGAGGCCGGCAGGTTCCGGGAGGATCTGTTTTATCGCCTGAATGTTGTGCCGATCGAAGTGCCGCCATTGACGGCGCGGCGCGAGGATATTCCCAAGCTGGTGCGGTATTTCATCGACCGGTCGGCGGAAGCGTCCGGCGTGCAGCGGAGGCTGATCGCGGAAGACGCGGTTGCCGCCCTGCAGAGCTATAGCTGGCCCGGCAATGTCCGGCAGTTGCGCAACACCGTCGACTGGATTTTGATCATGGCGCCCGGCGAGGCGGATGAACCCGTGCGATCCGACATGCTGCCGCCGGAAATTATCTCGACCACCCCTGAATCCATGCGATGGGACCAGGGGAGCGAAATTATGGGGATGCCGTTACGCGAGGCGCGTGAAATTTTTGAACGCCAATATCTGGTCACCCAAATCGATCGGTTTGGCGGTAATATATCCCGAACGGCGTCGTTCGTGGGGATGGAACGCTCGGCTCTTCATCGCAAACTGAAATCTCTCGGCATCACCGCCAGCGAGAGATTCGAAACCCAACAGGGATAATTCCCGATCCATAAGGTTGTTAGATGAAAGTTATTGTTTGCGGCGCGGGCCAGGTCGGGTTCCACATCGCGCGTCAACTGGCCGCGGAGAATCATGACGTTACGGTGATCGATCAGTCGGAAGATCAGATTCGTCAGGTCGGAAACACGCTGGATGTTCAGGCCATGGTCGGATTCGCATCCCATCCGGATGTGCTTGAGCGCGCGTCGACCGGCGATGCGGATATGATCATCGCCGTGACCCAGGCCGATGAAGTCAACATGGTCGCCTGCCAGGTCGCCCATTCCGTGTTCAATGTGCCGACCAAGATCGCCCGGGTCCGGCATCAGAGTTACCTGCAACCCATTTGGGCCGATTTGTTCAGCCGCGATCACTTGCCTATCGATGTTATCATTTCGCCGGAAATCGAAGTCGCCCGCGCCATTTCACGCCGGCTTCAGGTGCCGGGGGCGTTCGATTCGATCTCCATGGCCGACGGCAAGGTGCGCGTGATCGGCGTCAGATGCAACGATGACTGTCCGGTTATCAATACCCCTCTGCGCCAGCTTACCGGGATTTTTCCGGATCTGAATATTGTCGTCGTGGGGATTATCCGCGACGGCCGCACAATAGTGCCCTCGGCCGAAGATCAGATGTTGCCCGGTGATGAGGTTTATTTCGTTGCCGATGAGGAGCATGTCGCCCGCGCGATGGTGGTCTTCGGTCATGAGGAAACCAAGGCGCGGCGGGTCATCATTGCGGGTGGCGGACATATCGGACAGTTCCTGGCGCAAATCATCCTCGAAGATCATCCGGGCGTGGTGGCCAAGATCATCGAATCGGACAAGGCGCAGTCGCAACGCGCCGCCCTGGCCAACCCCTCGGTGACCGTGCTGAATGGCGACGCTCTTGATCCGGAAATTCTTCATGAAGCCAATGTGGGGGTTACCGAAGCGATCATCGCGGTGACCAACGACGACGAAACCAATATTCTCGCGTCCCTGTTGGCCAAGCGCTATGGCTGCCAGCGGGCGGTCACGCTGATCAACAACATGAATTACGGGCCCTTGATCACGACCCTGGGCGTCGATGCGGTGGTCAGCCCGCGCGCCATCACGGTCTCGTCCATTCTTCAGCATGTGCGCCGGGGACGTATCCGCGCCGTTCACACCCTGCAAGAGGGCTTCGGCGAGATCATGGAGGCGGAAATTCTCGATACATCGGGCCTTGTGGGGCTGTCGATCCGGGACGCCGATCTGCCGCCCGGCGTTCTGGTCGGCGCGATTGTCCATAACGACGAAGTTCTCATTCCACGCGCCGGGACAAGGTTTCGCGCGAAGGACAGGGTGGTCATGTTCGTGTCCGCCGAGGCGGTGAAAGACGTCGAAAAAATGTTCGCCGTGCGTCTTGAATTTTTCTAGAAGGTAAGTCCAGCAGAATGTCGCGTATCGCTTACGTCGCCGGTCAGTATTTGCCGCACAGCCAGGCCAGTGTGCATATCGAAGATCGCGGATATCAGTTCGCCGACGGTGTGTATGAGGTCGTCGCCGTCAGCGGCGGGCGGCGCATCGATGATGATCTTCATTTTGAACGGCTCGAGCGGTCATTGGGCGCGCTGGATATCCCCATGCCCATGTCGCGCCGCGCCCTGGCCGTGGTGATGGATCAGGTGTTGCGCCTGAACCGGGTGCGGGACGGGATCATATATCTGCAGGTCACCCGAGGGCAGGCGCCGCGCGACCATGCCTGGTCCGGCCCGTCGAGCCCCGTATTGACCGTGACCGCGCGCCGGCAATCGCCCCCCGATGAAGCCCTGGCGAGCCAGGGCGTGGCGGTCATAACGCTGAAAGATCAGCGCTGGAAGCGCAACGACATCAAATCGGTTAATCTTCTGGCGAATATCATGGCTAAATACAAAGCGCGCGCCGAGGGCGCGTATGAAGCCTGGCTGATCGACGACGACGATCTGATTACGGAAGGCACATCGACCACCGCCTGGATCGTGTCGTCCGACGGCCAATTGATCACCCGGCCGCTGGATGAGGCAATTCTCGGCGGCGTCACGCGCGCCGCGCTGATCCATATCGCCCGGGCGGCCGGCATGGAGGTGGAGGAGCGTCCGTTTAGCCGCACCGAAGCCCTGGCCGCCCGGGAAGCGTTTCTGACCAGCACGTCGGCTTATGTGCTGGCGATTGTTTCAATCGACGGACAGAAAATCGGCGACGGGACCCCCGGTCCGGTCACCTTGAATCTGCTGGACCGCTACCGGCGGCATGTTTCGGGGAATGATTTTTCGGGATGAACAGAGAGCTCTCCAACAAGCCCCGCGCCATATTGTTCGATTGGGACAACACCCTGGTCGATACCTGGGCCACCATTCATGACGCGATGAACACCACGCTGACGGCGATGGGCGAGCCCACATGGACCTTCGATGAGACGCGGCTGCGGGTGCGCAAGGCGCTTCGCGAGGCATTTCCCGAATTGTTCGGCGATGCCTGGGAAAAAGCCCGTGATATTTTTTACGACCGGTTCCGTGAAATTCATCTTGAAACCCTGATCGCAAAGCCCGGAGCCGCTGACTTGATCCAAGCATCGGTGGAAAAGAATATCTATCTGGGTGTGGTCAGCAATAAATCCGGTGACCATCTGCGGCGTGAGGCCGCTTATCTGGGCTGGGACAAATATTTTACGCGCCTGGTCGGCGCCACCGATGCGGAACGGGACAAGCCGGCGATCGATCCGGTGCTGCTCGCGCTGGAGGGGAGCGACATGACGCCCGGTTCCCATGTCTGGTTCGTCGGCGACACCACGATCGATATGGAATGCGCGTTGAACGCGAGTTGCCATGCAGTTCTGGTGCGGGAGACGCCGCCGGAACACGAAGAATTTGGTAAATTCTTCCCTCAGTCGCATTTTCCCGGTTGTATTGAGCTATGTGCACTTGTCAGGAGTTTTTAGCGTCCCATATTGTGCTTTCAGCAAGTTTCCGGTACCGATCGAGTTATGGCCAGAAGTGGTGTTTTGACACTTGGA